>JBGTEU010000138.1:0-8212 GCA_041747595.1 Bythopirellula sp. | reverse complement strand
GCGGCCGTTCCGAGCGGGAGCTGGTTCACGCGGCGGCGGCAGTCGACCAGCCGATCGCGGTCCCGCTGAAATTTTTCGACGTACGCCAGCCAATAGTGGTTGGCGAGCACCGGCTGGGCCCGTTGCAGGTGCGTGTAACCGGGGAGGATCACGCCGTCGTCTTTCGCGCAGCGGCCGACGAAGGCCCGCTGGAGGTCGGCGAGCAATTGATCTATTTGATCGAGGGAGTCGCGAATCCAAAGTCGCAAGTCGGTCGAAATCTGATCGTTGCGGCTGCGGCCCGTATGGAGTTTGCGGCCGACGTCGCCGATTCGTTCGATCAGCGAGCGCTCGATGTTCATGTGGACGTCCTCGAGTTCCTGGCGGAAGACGAAGGTCCCCGCGGCGATTTCGGAACCGATTTCTTCGAGGCCTGCCACGATCTTGCTTGCTTCTTCAGCGGTGAGCACGCCGGTCGTGCTCAACATGCGGGCGTGGGCGATGGAACCGCGGAGATCTTGGGCGTAGAGTCGGCGGTCGAAGCTCACACTTTCGGTGAACTTCTCGACTCGGGGGTCGGTGGCCCCATCAAAAACGCCTCCCCAGGGTTTATCTGCCAATGTGTACTCCCAACAAAGAGGGCGAAACGTCAGGCGGGATTCGCTAGCGCCGTACATAAGGCACGCACGCACTAGCAAACTGAAAACGTTCGCCAACACCTTCACGGTAAACGGTTTAGCGTGCGTAGTCAATCAACCGCGGGCAGGGGTCGCCCACAAAATAGGCAGCCCAGAGAGGCGCTTTTGCTGATTGTAGGGAGTGGCAAATTTTTAGGGCGTTTTGCCGGCGGTTCCAGTAAGATTGTTCTCGGTCCGGCGAATAAATCTTGACGAGAAATTAGCGAAGGGACTTGCCGTAGGGGGGATTTTAACATGAACAATTCACGACACCTGTTGGCACAAATTGGCGAAGTATCCAGCTTTTTTGAAGGCTTTGATCCCGAACACCGCTTTGTGCTGATGATTATCGCCATCGGGTGTTTGACGGGCTTGCTGATTTCTCTCGGGTCTGTTCTTGCAGGATGCTGGTCCCGCGTCAAAGATCGGGAAATCGAAGCCGACCTGACGCGCGACATGCTCGATCACGGAATGACTGCCGACGAGATTCAGAAAGTCATCGAAGCGACGCCGCAAAGTGGCGTCGACCGCTGGCTGGGGAGTTGGTGCAAAAAGAAGTAATTCCGTTGGGGCTTGTTCTGCGATAACCGCACAGGAGTGTTTTCTCTCCCGAATTCTGCTAAACTAGGCGTCGTCAAGATCGAATCAGATTCCCTTGGCGAGGCTTATCATGGAAACCTTGGATCGGCGGCGATTTCTCGGCACGACGGCAGGCGTAGCCGCAACCCTGGCGACAGCTCAGCATTTGGCGGCGGCAGAAACTCCCCCTGCTCCTCCGCTGGTAACGCTGGGCAAGACCGGCATTACCACCTCAAGGCTCGCGCAGGGCACCGGGGTCCATGGCGGCAATCGACAATCGGACCAAACCCGCATGGGGTTCGAAAAGTTTGTTGGTCTCTTCCAACACGCCTTCGATCGCGGAGTGCGGTTCTTCGACTTGGCCGACCTTTATGGTTCGCATGTCTATTTCCGTGAGGCGATGCGTACCATCCCTCGCGAAGAAGTGGCGATACTCACCAAGATCTGGTGGCCCTACGATGGACCCACGTCGGAGACGAGTTCACAAGAACGTGAGCAAATCGTCAAATCGACGCTTGAGCGGTTCCGACACGAACTCGCAACAGACTACTTGGACATCGTGCTCTTGCACTGCCTCCAGTCCAAGAATTGGAGTCGCGACATGCAGCCCTATATGGACATGCTCAGCGAAGCCAAAGAGAAAAAGCAAATCCGTGCGGTCGGTGTCTCCTGCCATGATTTTGGTGCTATGGAGACGGCTGCCGCGGAGCCGTGGGTCGATGTGATCCTCGCGAGAATCAATTTCAAGGGCGTCATCATGGACGGTACACCGGAGCAGGTCGTTGCCGTGCTCAAAAAGGCCAAAGACAACGGCAAGGCCGTCATCGGCATGAAGATCTTCGGTGAAGGCAAGCTCTCGAGCGAGCGGGAAGAGTGCATGCGGTTCGCCCAAGACTTGGGCCTCTTGGATGCGATGACCATCGGGTTCGAGAACCCCGGGCAGATTGACGACGCTTTGCACTTGATGCACAAGTACCCGGCGAAGCCGGTGCAATCGTGAGGGCTTATGTAATCTCCACGACTCTTGGAATTACGTGGTTGATCAAATAGTTGCGACGGTTGGGGTCGCGTTCAAATGGTTGAGAGTTTCCGTTTTCGTCGGTCGCCCGAACAAGGAGTTCGTGCTTTCCTTTTTGATCCGGTACGTTCCAGCTGAACTCCCACAATCGCCAGGCAAATGGCACGGCATCACCGAGTAATTTGGCAGGTTCCCAGAGCTTGCCGCCGGAGGTGTTGATTTCCACTTTGGCAACGGGCGAGTTGCCCGCCCAAGCCGCCCCGAAGACGCGATACGTCGAACCGGCGGCGACGGATTCTTGCGCAATGGGTCGAGCGATCGACGCCTTGACCTGCATCTCCGTGATCGGCGTCATCACGGCTTCGCCGGAGTTGGCTTGAAAGTACGAATAATCGAACGTCTGCCAGTAACCCTGGAACGGAGTTGCGGCCACGATGATCTTGGTCAGCCATTTCACCGAGGCCATGCCATACCATCCGGGAACGACGGCACGGACAGGGTAGCCGTGTTCCGGCGAGAGTTCCTCAGCGTTCATTTGAAACGCCAAGAGGACCTCGCTTTGCATGGCTTTTTTCAACGGGAGACTGCGGGCAAAGTGAATCGGGCCTGCCGGCTTGGGGTCATTCAGGATTTCGCCGCGATCCGCGCCAACCAAGACGACTTCCACGGCGGAGTCTTTCATGCCGGTCTTTTCCAGCACCCGGGCGAGAGGCACCCCCGTCCACTCGGCGTTGCCCACCGCGCCAGTTTCCCATGGCACCCCTTTGGTAGCGGGTTGGAGAAAGGCTCGGCCATTGCCCGCGCATTCGAGGGTTGCGGTGAGGGTTTTCGTGGGGAAGCGGCGCAGATCGTCGTAGCTGAGATCCAGTTCCCGTTCGACGCTGCCCGTGACCTTGAGACGCCAGGTGGCGGCATTAAGCGTTGGTACGGAGAAGTGATTGCGAATGAAAAATTGCTTGGTCGGCGTGATAAATTCACTCAACGCGGAAAACGGTGACTCAAGATTCACCGGTTCTTGCTGGCGGACAATCAGACCCGCAGGTGCTGCTTGAGTTTCCGCCGCATGAACGAGCGAAGCATTGCGGCCCACCAACAGCGGCATGGCCGCGACCGTGGCGGTTGCCAAAAAGTCTCGTCGTCCGAGAGAAATGTTTTCCATGGTGATCGTCTCCGGGCGATTCCCTCAAGGGGGACGCGTGGGTTTCGTCAAAGCTGTGCGGGATTCTTCTCGAACAAGAGACGCTGCTGCGGCAAATCTTCTTCGACAAACCAATCCAGCGGTGGCAGGGTGAGTTCCTCGGCGGCGAGTGCCTGGGCGATGCGGCCGTAAACATGGCAGGGCCAGCGGACGAGCCGCGTGTGTACCAACAGGGGCGGCACCGCGAACTGTTCGGCGAGCCGATTTCGCACGGTGCAGGCCGCCACGTCGGCTTCGACCCAGCCCTGTTGTTCGACAACCTCGCGATAGGCAGTTTCCGCGGCCGCGAGCACGGGGGCCGCGGGGAGCAGCATTGAGAGGGCGAATCGTTCGCAGTCGCGCAAGAGTTGCGGCCATTCGGCGTCTTGTTGTAATCGAAAGAACCAATTCGTCGTGGGCCAATCCGGTGATGGCAATTGATCGGCACTCATCCACAACGCCGCGGGGGCATAACAGCGGGCCAAGAGTTCACGGTAAGAAGCCAGCGGACGCGAGTCCGCCACGATGCGATCCACCAGGAAGGTAATCTCCCCCTCACGAACCACGGCACAAGCCTGCACGCTGAAGTGGGGAATCAAGCCAGGAATGATTTCGATTCGCACGCCGGCCTGGCTTTCGAGCGCTGCTTCCACGTCGACCGGGGCGGCGGCGAGCGGTGACTCGCGGCGGCCGAGCAACTTGCGAACCCGCCATTCGGCGGCAAGTTCCGTGAGCGCGGGATAACGTGTGAGCTCGGCGGCGGGAATGGCAGGGCTTTCGTTGGTGATCGAAAAATGTTCACTTGTCGCGCCGACGAACTTGGCCAACTCGCGGAGGGTGGATTCGTCGAGTGACGGCGCGTGATCGGTGGTCCACCACCAACCGAGCGTGCCCCGCACAGGCATGTGGTCCGCACCGTTTGAGGAAGAATCGCCGTGGGCGAGTGCAAAGAATTCGCGACAGTAGGGGGAACATTCCACGAGTCCCAGCACGTCGGCGACCCGGTCAAGTTTTTCTTGGCGATGCCAAGGGGCACGAGCCCCAAGTTCAATGGCGCTCACCGTGGAAGTACGCTCAGCGATGAGCTCGGCGAAAGTTCGCAGGCCCAAGCCGGCGCGGAGGCGCAAGCGACGAAGTTGTTGCCCGAAAGGTCCCATCCGAGGGGTGCATCCCTGACCGCCACCGCGAAGTCCGATGCCAGGAACCGCGGTGGCAAAAGCTCATGCCCAATAGAACCACCGATGATAGCGTTTTGTGCGGCGGCGAGAAGCCACCGGGAATAGAAACTCGGGGAAAGCACGAAATTCAGAACCATTCTTGGCGGCGGTAAGAATCATACATACAATGTACATATGAATGAGCTAAGCTTTGTTTGGGATCCGAAAAAAGACAAGTCCAATCTCAAGAAGCACGGCGTTACCTTTGGAGAAGCCTCAACAGTCTTTTTTGACGAAAACGCAATTCAGTTTTTCGACCCCGACCATTCCGAGGAGGAAGATCGCTTTATCCTACTGGGAGTTAGTTTCAAATTACGGGTGCTCGTCATTTGTCATTGCTTTCGGGAAAGCGAATCAGTCATCCGATTGATCTCGGCAAGAAAAGTCGACAAGAGCGAAGAACAAGAGTATTGGAGCCGACGACAATGAGAGAACACTACGATTTTTCAAAAATGAAAGGACGAAAAAACCCTTTCACCAAATATCTTAAGCAACCGGTGACGATGCGATTGGATCGGGACACGGTCGCTTACTTCAAGGGAATGGCGGAAGAAACGGGCGTGCCTTACCAAAGTCTCATCAATCTTTATCTCCGCGATTGCGCCATCCATCAACGCAAGCTGCAAATGGAATGGGCACCTTAGATGTTTCGGTAACGACACGTAGCGAAATGCAGTGCGAGAAATGCGGCCAGCAGCAAGCCGCTCGGTTCGGGGACGGCAGTGAACGCCGTGAGCGCACCGCCGTAGGCCGTTTGCCAAAGTTCG
Organism: Bythopirellula sp.; assembly: GCA_041747595.1. Lineage (GTDB taxonomy): Bacteria > Planctomycetota > Planctomycetia > Pirellulales > Lacipirellulaceae > Bythopirellula. Next base: position 2,798 of record JBGTEU010000138.1, on the reverse strand, counting down.
AGATCGCTCGCGTCGACGACGCCGTCGAAATTGGCGTCTCCATCGAATTGCAGCACGTCGTCTGCATCGAAACCGCGTTGCCAGATGAGAAAGTCGCGGCCATCGACGTCGCCATCCCGGTCGAAATCGGCCGAGGGGGTAATTTCCGCCCGCTCGTAGGCAAAGCTGCCTCCTGCGCCAGTGCCGATCCCCCACGCGATGAAGCGAATATCGAGATAAATATCTTGGTCGATTAAATGCAAGACGGCATCTTGATCCACTGTTGCGGGGGGGCCGCCACCTTGTCCCCCGGTGGCTGTTTGCCAATCTTCGAAAACGAGTGCCGCCCAATTGCTAGCCGCTAGGGTCTCGACCGGATTGTTGTTCTTAAATGCCCAGGCCGTGCCGGCGGGGCTGAAGTTGACGACATAAGCATCTTCCACGGCGGCGTTGAAAATGCCGAGGGTATTGCCGCGGCTAATGGCTATGTCGCCGAGAATCACGTCCTGATTTTCAGATGCGTAGGGATCGGCAAACGCTTCTTTCGCAAAACTGAACGTATGCCCCGTGTAGACGAGTGGCTCCGCCGACGCACGGTTGCCGAGCAGCAGAGTTGCTGAGAGCGTCACCAAGATGATCAAGCTGCGCATAGTTTCCCCGCTTCAAAGTTGTCGACTCCCAAGGAGCCCCCCTTCAATGTATATCGCGAACGGGCCCAATTCTTGCAAGGATTGGGGAAAACTTTCGGCATTTCGCCGCAATTGTTAAGGCAGCAGCCGGATTTGAATATCCTTGTAATGCACAATGCTTTTGGGATCGTGGGCCTGGAGGGCAATCGTGCCGCTGCCAAGTTTCCGTCCCGGAAATTCCTTGAGATGCGGCATGTCGTCGCCGGTGTCGGTGAAATCCATCACGGTCTCTCCGTTGATGGCCACGGTAATGTGATTGCCTTCGACCGTAATGAGATAGTCAAACCATTCGTTGTCTTGGGCGGGGGACTCGGCGACGTCTTTCACGCCGTACAGCGATCCGGTCTTGCGCGGATCGTCCCCCGTGTTGTTCACCTGGACTTCGTAGCCCTGGTCGGGCCAACCTTCTTCTTGGTACTTCGTATGGAAGTAAACCCCCGAGTTGGCCCTTGGCTCGGCCATCACTTTGAGCTTGAGTTGGAAGTTCTTGAAATCGTGATCGCCGACTTCGCCGCTGTAAAAGAGATGGCTTCGTTCACCTCCGCCGACGACGAGGGCCCCGTCCACCACCTTCGAAGAACTTTTGTCTTCGCTGGCGGTCCAGCCGTCGAGCGATTCGCCGTCGAAGAGCGGTTGCCAATCGCCCGTCTGAAGCTGCTCTGCTCGATCGCGAACGGCCTGAATCGCCCCTTGGGCCCAAACGTAGGACGCAGCCAAGCTAGTCGCTAAAGTGAGGGACAACATAACAGTGCGTCGCGGAAACATGACGGCCTCCAGAGAAAAAGGGTTGTGAATCGTACGAGAAGATGTTGTTCAAGCGCGGCACAAGTAGGTCAGGGCGTAGCCCTTGCGGGGCCAGCGCTTGCGGGGGTCTAGCGATCACTTTATCATAAAGTCGCTCTCCTCCGAAGGACCCCTCCTAGGTTCAACCCCCCCCGTCGTTTGCTCGCCTCCGTTTTTCTTGTCTGCGAGTGTCGATTTATGGAAACACGCCTTGCTTTCATACTGCTAGGATGGGGACTGCTGCTCGCTCCGTGCGCGGTGGCCGAATCACAAGTTATTCCCCTTTGGGAGAACGGTGCGCCTGGATTTGAAGATCGCCGGGACGAACCTGAGCAAGCAAAAGACTACTGGGTGAAGAATATCCATAATCCTTCGCTCACGGTGTTTCTGCCCCCCGCCGACAAGAACACGGGTGCGGCGGTGCTGATCATTCCGGGCGGTGGTCACCGCGAGCTGGTGTATCAAGCCGAGGGGACCGAACCGGCGGAATATCTCAACGAACTTGGCGTGGCGGCGTTCGTGTTGAAATATCGACTCGCGCGGGAAGAGGGTTCGCCCTATTCGCTCGACGTGCATCCCCGCCAAGACGCCCAGCGGGCGATGCGGATCATTCGCAGCCGCACGGCGGAGTGGAAGCTCGATGCCGCGCGGATCGGCATGTTGGGTTTCAGCGCGGGAGGCGAAGTCGTCGCACAGGCGACGTTTCAGCCAACCTCGGAAAACGATAAGCCGACGGATTCGATTGACGAGGTCGATGCGAAGCCGAATTTTGTGATGATCATCTACCCGGGCCCCTTGGGTATCCCCGAGAAAATTGCCGCCGACGCCCCGCCGGCGTTTTTGCTGGTTTCCGACGACGATTGGAGCCATGCTACCTGCGTGACCGATCTTTTGACCCGCTATCGGGAGGCGGGCGTCCCGGTGGAGGCCCACGTATATTCCCGCGGTGGTCATGGTTACAATATGGGCTTTCGTTCCGACTTGGCAGCCATTCAAAATTGGCCCGGGCGGATGGCCGATTGGATGGAGGACAACTTCATTCTCGATCCCAAGGGCCAAAGTGATTATCTCGCCAAACGCAATAAAGAACGCACCAATTACGAAAAAGAACGCCAGCGTAGGCTGGAACGACAACAGCAAGAGATGTCGAAACACAAGCCAGATCGTTAACAACTATAGTTCGGTTAACTCGGTGCATAAGAATACTACTAGGAGAATTTGTCGAACTACCTCTTTATCCCGAAGGGATTACATATTTGTAAGAAAATACGAGCCTCCGGCGAGAGTTTTCGCTACCCTGGGTAACTGTTGGGAGGATAACATCGTCCGAAGTGATGACGTTGTGTA
>JBGTEU010000137.1:0-36537 GCA_041747595.1 Bythopirellula sp. | reverse complement strand
TTTCCCGCGCAGGCGGGAATCCAGGACACAGCGTTGACGACTGGATCCCCGCCTGCGCGGGGATGACAAGTTATCCCTCGGCGACTGGTCTTCTCGAAATCACGTCCGGTTGTAACGAACGTGCGCACGCTGCTGGAGCGCGAATTTGCAGCCGTCGTGCGGAATCTGCTTCGCAAAAGATTCCTGTCCATGCTCGATGCTAGCAGCCGCCGATACTTCTTGTTAGCTCAACAGAAGTGTTCCGTTATTGACGGAGGAACTCGGCATGGAACGGTCAGTCACACGGACGACGCGATGGGTCGTCTTTGCATCGCTTCTATCTCCCCTTGCCGCCTGTTGGGCTGATTCTCCCGCGCCACCCGCGGGGGAAACATCCGCCCCGGTGCAAACTGCCGACGACTGTGTTTCCGTTGCGAAAGAACAGCCGGCCGACATGCCCGTCGTGGAAAAGAAGTCGCAATCGCTATTTAAGCATGCGAGCTATCCAGCCGCTTGGACCGCAGCCCAGGAATCGAACAAGCCGATATTGGTTTATGTCACGATGCCACAGTGTTCCCACTGCACCAAGATGATCAAACAAACCTACGAGCAACCCGACGTGGATGAGATGGTAAAAGGCTCGTTTGAGACTTTGGAGGCCGGTCGATATACCGACGCCACTTTGGTTTCCAAACTGCACGTTCGCTGGTATCCAACCACGGTGCTTGTGGGTTCCAACAATAAAGTGCTCGACGTGATCGAAGGCTATGTCGACGCCAAGACTTTCAAACGACGCCTGCAATTGGGAATCGCCTCTGCCCATTCCAACGCCCCGAATCGCAAGTGAGTTCGCTCAGCCGGAACCGAATCATGAAAACATTGACTCTCTCATTGACAGCACTGGCACTGCTTTTGGTTGCCACCGAGACGCATGCGGAAAAGCGTCATGATCATGCTGCTCCCGAAGGTGTCTTTGATCACAAGACCGTCGAAGACGCGTGGAAGATAGCGATTGAACACAAAAAACCACTGCTTGTGATGTTCACTTCCAACAACTGCACGTTCTGCCGCAAGATGATTGCCGATACCTATGGCAACCAGAGCGTGAAGGACTTACTCCGTGGCCGCACCGAATCGGTCATGGCCCACTCGGACGATTATGCCTCGCTCATCAAGAAACTGGGTATCCGCGGTTATCCCTCTTCGCTGTTGATCTCGCCCGAAGGGGAAGTGCTCGACTTCATGGAGGGCTATGTCGATCCCCAAGCGTTCTCCAAGCGAGTCGGACCACTCTTGGATCGGCCCTCCACGCAACTCGGCATGAACGTGAACACGCAGACGATTGGCCAATAGCCGCCGTTGCATAAGCCGCACAGACATTGAAGATTTTTACATCAGCGCGAGCGTATGTTCGCGCGATTCTTTAAGCTGACGCACGCAGTTGGGTGCTTCGAGATCCACTTCAAAAGTGATCGGATATTTGAAACCTTTCGGCTCTTGCGGCGCGAGCATCGGCAGCCGTCGCATTGCCCGTAGGAAAAATTCCTTCGTCGCGGGACGCCAACCCTTGAGTTGGGTGGAGCGAAATTCGCAGCCAAGCAACTGGCGGAAATGCCGGTTGGCGAGAAAAACATTGTTCCGCCGCGCCGCACGGCTCGTCATGTGCTCGGTCGAAAGCGATACGTTCACACCCTGCGTGTTTACCACGCGGTGCGGCGTGTGTTGAGGCCAAGTAACCATCTCACCTGGTTCGAGATCGTAAACCACGGCCAGTTCGTCCCATTCTGGTCGGAACTCCAGCTCCTCGGATTTTTCGCCGCAGAGCACTCCTTCGATCGTCTCATCGGAGACAATGCCCGCTTCGAGTGGATAGGCCCACACCCGTTTTTGCCCCCGAATGTGCCAGAGCATGTTCACGGGGCAATCCAAATGGTAATACACAATCGCCTCGGGCGACGATATTAACAGATTGGCCGAGCGATTGTACGTGACGAGGCCAGGGCAGAGTGCTTCCATTTCTTCGTAGAGACGATTCACCACATCCTCGTATTCGGGGTGGTGATCCATCACGCGACGCAGGTTGAGCCAAATTTTTCCCCGGCTCACGGCCTCGAACAGTTGCTCGGCAGAGAGACTGCCCGCGCGGCCTTCTTGCCACTCATGGTGAAGCTGCGGGTCGGTCCCCATGGTGTTGATACCGAGGTCCTGCCGCGGATGGCGGTCGAGAGTGTCGATCAAATGCTCGTCCCGGAACATTTCCAACTCTTGAAGACGGTGCTGGGCCACGAAGATGGCATTCTCCATCCGAGCGGCTTGTGCGGGGGTCCAATTTTCCAAGAGTGGCAGATAAGGCTTCATCGACGTGTGGCTCCGATACCGGCTTGGCGAAAACTTGTGAGGCAGAGACCTACCTTACTAAAAGTAAGGGCGGCTGCTTTCAAACTTACGTCGTGGAGCAGGAATCACCTGAAGAAGTCGTCGCCAGCGTGGAAGTCGCGGTGCCTTCCATTGCGATCTTAGGACAGCCTATTGGTATAATCGCTATATCCCCAACGCAAATTACCGCGGGTAGAGGCAGCAATCCGCCGGGCAGACATCGTGGCTAGGGCTCAGGTTGCCGAGGGCCAGTCGTTCCGGCGAGTCGCTGAGCCGTTCTTCGATCAATAGCCGAATCATCTCAACAAAGCGCGGATGCGTTCCAACCGTCGCCCCTCGCTGCATGGAGATGCCCAATTGCTCGCACAGCTCACGGGCCTCGGTATCGATGTCGAATAGTACTTCCATGTGGTCGGAAATAAAACCGATGGGAAGCACTACCAAGTCGGTAATGTTTTTTGCCGCGTGCATCTCGGTGATCCGGTCGCACACGTCCGGTTCCAGCCACGGCTGCTGGGGTGAACCGCTGCGGCTTTGGTAGACAAGCTCCCAATTTGCGTGACCGGTTCCCTCGGCAACCAAACGGCATGTCTCTTGAAGCTGCGACACATAGCGGCAGTTGTCCGCCATCGCCAGTGGAATACTGTGGGCTGTGAAGAGCAGGGGAGTATTAGCGTGGCGCTCGGTGGGAATTTTTGCGAAGCAAGAGTTTACCGCTTCGACCATCGGTTCAACAAAGCCAGGGTGATTGAAGAAGACGCGGAGTTTTTCGACTTGCGGTGCCGAGGCGCCAACGGTTGCTTGCGCGCGGGCAATATCCTCACGATATTGCCGACAACCGGAGTACGAACTGTAGGCACTCGTGAAGAATGCGAGTGCGCGCTGAACGCCATCATCGGCCATTTGCTGGAGCGTATCAGCCAGTAGCGGTTGCCAATTGCGATTGCCCCAGTAAATCGGCAATTTGTGGCCATGCTCCGCGAGTTCTCGCTCCAACTCGGTGATCAACTTCCGATTTTGTTCGTTGAGAGGACTCACGCCGCCAAAGTGCTGATAGTGCTCGGCCACTTCGAGCATCCGCTCGCGCGGCACCGGTTTGCCGCGGAGCACGTTCTCCAAGAACGGCATAACCTCGTCCGGCCCTTCCGGCCCGCCGAAAGAAACTACCAGTATTGCATCATAGCTGCTTGCCATATCCAACTATCCGAGGTGAGAATAAGCGTTTACAGGTTTTAAATTCTATAACCGATAGCACGTCGTACGAATTAACGAATTAGAATTATGAACAAAAAACGGTTATTTTCGAGTCTGACATACCTGATTTTCTTCCTGAACTTATTTAACTCAGACGCCTACGCCCAAGCACAGGAAGTATGGCACTACCTTTCCAACGAAGGAGATGCGACGCTCATAGTACGCGCGCCGAATTACTATAGCGTACCTGATCGCGCGCAGCATGTGGCTATCATTCCCTTTAAAACACGAGTCGAGGTTTACGAAACACGCCAGGACCCCTCGTTGTCGATATTAAAATGGTCGCGAGTAAAAGTCTTGGAAGGACAGCACCGAGGTCAAGAAGGATGGGTCAGTAGCCGTAATGTCATCGAGTCACGTGAACCACGGTCATCTGAACTCCATAACGCTCAGCAGAATGAGCGTACCCAGCGAGCAGTAAACAATCTTGGTGAAGTTGACATTCAGAACGTTGGACATCAAAAGACTCTCGCAAGAGTAGTTTCGGAAACGCAACTTCGCAGTCGGCCGGCGGTCGCTAATTCTGAGTTGGCGGCACCTAAGCTTCCTATCGAGACTCAGCTTGAACGACTTTCAGATAAACCCGTGCTCGAAAAGTTTGGCGTTGATTTACTGTGGTGGAATGTGCTTGTTCTTGATGGACCGAATAAAGGTCAAAAAGGCTGGGTCCTGGACAGTCACATCGCCATCGAGAAACCGCGACTGCCTTATGACTCAGTTAAGGCCTTGGCTTACGCAGTCAAATATTGCCAGGGAGGCAATGCTTGTTCAACGGGTGAATACGGCTCGTTTGCAAATCCTGGGACGCTCCTTGCGAATCTGACCAGTACCGATTGCGCTCACTTTATGGCTCATGTCCTCTATGCAGGGGGACCAAAGGCGGGAGGTGTTGCCATAGCCAGCGAAAGCGGTTTAACAATACGTTATGTTGAACTAAAGGCATGGTTTCAGAGAGCATCGTCCAAATATGCCAATGTTTCGCTAATAACAAGCTGGACCGAAGCAAAGCAGGGTGATTATTGTTTTCTTGGTGAATACAGACACGTCGTACTCTTGGCCGATGTACCACGGAAGGATGGGGCTAAAGTATACGGCCATTCCGTACCTCGTTGTGGCGATGCGGCCAAATTCAAAATACCCATTAGCACAATCTATCGCATCGAAGATTATCCGACCAAATAGGTCAGGATTATCAGGTGCCTGAAAAACCAGAGGCGACGTTCAACAGAGCGGTCGGGCTGGGATTCGAACCCAGGGAGCCCGGAGGCTCGCCGGTTTTCAAGACCGGTGCATTCGACCACTCTGCCACCCGACCGAGGAAATGCGAGAGAATTCTCCCACGTTGACGAAAGTGCTTCAATCCACTAAAAAAAGAGATTCGAGGCTGGTCCGTCCACCTCTTCATACCAGTGTACACCGTCCTTTGACAAGGTGCGTATTTTGTAAGGAACCCCCTTACAAGGAGATCTATCGTGGGAGCCAGTGAACGTACAAGAGAACTTCGCCGTCGCCGGAAGCGTTATGCAAAACTCGCCCAGCTGAAGACGAAGCTTCCCAAGGCGACGCAGTCCGAAAAGTTGGAAATCGTCCGCAAGCTCCGCGAGATGTCACCGGGTGCCGAAAAGCTGATTGAGGAATGGCAACTCGTTGAAGCGGGACGGTAGTTTCTTAGCCCGGTCCACGCTTGGCTCCGGGCGATATATGAAATCAATGCCCAGATCACGTTATGATCCGGCTAAGCGCTGCTTTAACTCGCTAGCGCGGGTTGGCTACTATCGGTTCGGCGAAATGTAAATTCGCCCTCTTGGTAATCGACTTCGATCGTCGAATCCTCGGGGTAGTCGCCTTTCAAGAGCTCGGTGGCTAGCGGATTCTGGATGGAGTGTTGTATGACCCGCTTCACGGGGCGAGCACCGAATACGGGGTCATAGCCTTCGGCGGCAATGTGGTTGCGAGCCGCTTCGGTAACGGTCAAGCTCAAGTGCCGCTTTTCAAGAATCTTCGCCAATCGCTCGAGCTGCAGTTCGACAATCCGCGCGACCTGAGCACGGTTGAGTGGCTGGAACACGATCGTTTCGTCGATGCGGTTGAGAAACTCCGGCAAGAATCGCGCACGGAGCGATTCGGCGAGCGCTTGACGCAAATCTTCTTCCGTCCCCCCTTCGGTCGTGATCTGCTGGATCAATTGGCTGCCGACGTTCGACGTCATCACGACGATCGTGTTCGTGAAATCAACCGTATGGCCATGATTGTCGGTCAAACGGCCATCGTCGAGCACCTGGAGCAAGATATTGAAAACATCGGGATGGGCCTTCTCGATTTCATCCAACAGGACGACGGAATAAGGCCGACGGCGAACCGCTTCGGTGAGCTTGCCCCCTTCTTCATAGCCGATGTATCCTGGAGGGGCGCCGATCATGCGGCTCACGGTATGTTTCTCCATGAATTCGCTCATGTCGAGCCGCACCATCGCGTTTTCATCATCGAACATCGTCTCGGCGAGCGCTTTGCAAAGTTCCGTTTTGCCGACGCCGGTCGGACCGCAAAACAGGAACGAACCGATGGGCCGATCGGGGTCCTGCAGTCCGCTGCGGCTGCGGCGAACGGCATTGGCCACCGCTTCGACCGCTTCGTCCTGGCCGACGACGCGTTGGTGCAGGCGCTCTTCGAGCACGAGCAGCTTGGCACGTTCGGTTTCCATCATCCGCGAGACGGGTACGCCGGTCCACGCGCTCACGACTTCGGCGATTTCATCGGGCCCAACTTCCTGTCGAAGGAGGCGTTTCCGCGCACCGCCCGCTGAAGCGGACTCGCCAGAGGCTTGATGGGATTCGATTTCTTCGAGTTGCTTGGTGAGTTGCTTCCGCTGGACGTCCAGCTCGTAGAGCGATTGATACAAATCCTCACCCACGAGTTCACCGGCCGATTGCTTGTCTTTGATCGTTGCGGCGAGTTGCTCCCCCTTATGGGTCACTTCAAGCAATTTCTCGCGGACCTGTTGCACGTCGCCCACGCCGAGCTTTTCGCTTTCCCATTGCTCACGCAAATCCGCTAGCTGCCGTTTTATGTCGGCCATGTCTTCGTTGACTTCGGCTAAGCGCTGCTTGGCGTGTTCCTCGGTTTCCTCGGCGAGTTGACGCGCGGCGATCTCAAGCTGCGTGAGTTTGCGCTGCAGTTGGTCGATCTCGGTCGGAACGCTTTCGAGCTCCATCGCCAAGCGGCTCGTGGCTTCGTCCATGAGGTCGATGGCCTTATCGGGCAAAAAGCGGTCGGAGATATAGCGGTGCGAAAGTTCCGCCGCGGCAACGAGTGCGGAATCCTTGATTCGCACCCCCTTGTGATGTGCTTCGTAGCGCGGTTTTAAGCCACGCAGGATCGCGATCGTGTCTTCGACGTTGGGCTCGCCGACAAACACCGGTTGGAAGCGGCGTTCGAGAGCGGCATCTTTTTCGATGTATTTGCGGTATTCATCGAGCGTGGTGGCACCAATGCAGCGGAGCTCACCCCGCGCGAGGGCCGGCTTCAGCAGATTCGCGGCGTCGTTCCCCCCTTCAGCGGCCCCGGCCCCGACGACGGTATGCAGTTCGTCGATGAACAAGATAACGCTGCCGCCCGAATCCTGCACCTCGCGCAGCACCGCTTTGAGGCGTTCTTCGAACTCGCCGCGGAATTTCGTGCCGGCGATAAGGGCACCCATGTCGAGGGCAATCACGCGCTTGTTCTTAAGGCTTTGGGGTACGTCACTTTGCACGATGCGGAGTGCCAACCCCTCGGCGATCGCGGTCTTGCCGACGCCCGGCTCGCCGATGAGCACGGGATTGTTTTTCGTGCGGCGGGAAAGCACCTGAATCACACGGCGGATTTCCTGATCCCGGCCAATCACGGGGTCGAGTTTTCCCTGTTCCGCACGGGCCACCAAATCGATGCCATATTTTTCGAGGGCCTGGAATTTCGCCTCGGGGCTTTGGTCGGTCACGCGGGCCGAACCGCGGACTTCACGCAGGGCGTTGAGAATATCTTGATCGTCGACGGCGTTGAGTTTGAGGACGTCCTGCGCCTTCGATTTTTCCTTGGCCAGCGCAAGCAACAAGTGCTCCGTCGAAACGTACTCGTCCTGCATTGACTGAGCTTGCGCTTGGGCGGCTTCCAGGATGCGATTGGCGTCCGAACTTAAATGCGGGGGCGCACCTCCCGAAGCCTTCGGCAGATGCTTGAGCTCCGCATTCACAATTTGACGAAGCTGTCCTTGGTTCGCGCCGATGCGATCCATCAAAGGGCGCACGACGCCCTCCTGTTCTTCCATAAGCGAAGCGAGCAAATGGATTGGCTCGAGCTGGGGATTCCCCGCGTCGGCCGCCAGCTCCTGCGCCCGCTGCACCGCCTCTTGGCCTTTGATCGTGAGTTTGTCGAAGCGGAAAGCCTTTATTTAATCAACTTTCTGCCCCAGCGATCAGCCAAGAGCTGATGGCTATTGGCTGAAAGCTGACGGCTTTTTAACTCTTCACCTCAAATTCCGCGTCGATCGCGTCGTCATCTGCCGAGTCGGTTTGAGGCGTCTCGCTTTCGGCACCGGGTGCCGCGGCACCCTCGCCACCGGCAGTCGCCTTGTACAACGCTTCGCTCATCGCGTGCGATGCGGCTTCGAGTTCGCTAATCGCGGCTTTGATCGCGGCGGGATCTTCGCCCTTGGCCGCTTCGCGGACCTTAGCGATCGCCGCCTCCAGCGAGGCCTTGTCGGTATCACGCAGCTTATCGCCTTGCTCCTTGATGAGTTTCTCAAGTTGGTACGTACGCGAATCCGCTTCGTTGCGGGCCTCGACCAGTTCGCGCTTTTTCTTGTCCTCGGCGGCATGCTCCGAGGCATCGCGCTTCATCTTGTCGATTTCTTCTTCACTGAGGCCGCTCGATTGCTCGATGCGCACCGCCTGCTCCTTGCCCGTGCCGAGGTCTTTCGCGGCCACGCTCAAGATGCCGTTGGCGTCGAGATCGAACTTCACTTCGATTTGCGGCACTCCACGCGGGGCGGGCGGAATCCCTTCCAAGTTGAACTGGCCAAGCAAGCGGTTGTCGGCGCACATTTCGCGTTCCCCTTGGAACACACGAACCGTGACGGCGGTTTGGTTGTCGTCGGCCGTGCTGAAGACCTGCTTCCGCTCGGCGGGGATCGTGGTGTTACGCTCGACGAGTTTGGTCATCACACCACCCAGGGTTTCGATGCCCAAGGAAAGCGGGGTTACATCCAAGAGCAAAATATCTTGCACTTCGCCGCTGAGCACGCCCCCCTGAATCGCCGCACCGATGGCTACGACTTCGTCTGGGTTCACTCCCTTGTGCGGATCCTTGCCGAAGATTTCCTTCACGACTTCCTGCACCTTGGGGATGCGGGTGGAACCACCCACGAGCACGACTTCGTCGATTTGCTTCGCGTCGAGCTTGGCATCTTTAAGTGCCTGCAACACGGGGCCGCGAACCCGCTCGATGAGGTCGTCGACCAACTTTTCGAAGTCGGCACGAGTGAGATTCATCTGTAAGTGCTTCGGGCCGCTGGCATCTGCCGTGATGAACGGCAGGTTGATGTCGGTCGAGTGGGCCGAGCTGAGCTCCTTCTTGGCCTTTTCGCATGCTTCCTGCAGACGCTGCAGGGCCATTTGATCCTTACGGAGATCGATGCCCTGATCCCGTTTGAACTGATCGGCAACATGGTTGATGAGCGCTTGGTCGAAATCGTCACCACCCAAGTGCGTATCGCCGTTGGTGGAGATCACGCGGAACACTCCGTCGGCGACTTCCAAAATGGAAACGTCAAAGGTCCCACCGCCCAGGTCAAACACGCAGATTTTTTCGTGAGCCTTCTTATCGAGACCGTAAGCGAGCGAGGCCGCGGTGGGTTCGTTGATGATCCGCGCGACTTCGAGCCCGGCGATCTGTCCCGCGTCTTTCGTGGCTTGGCGCTGCGCGTCGTTAAAATAGGCGGGAACAGTGATCACCGCCTTGTTGACGGTGTGACCCAAGTAAGCCTCGGCAGATTCTTTGAGTTTGCGGAGTGTCTTTGCAGAGATTTCAGGCGGGGTAAGTTCTTGGTTGCCGGCCTTGATCTTCACATAATCCTCGGGACCGCCGATGACTTCGTAAGGAACGATCTTTTCTTCGGAAGCCACTTCGCTGTGACGGCGGCCCATGAACCGCTTCACAGAGTAAATTGTCTTGGTAGGGTTGGTCACTGCCTGCCGCCGCGCGGGTTCACCAACGATCACTTCACCCTTGTCGGTGTAGGCAACGACGCTGGGCGTAAGCCGATTGCCTTCGGCGTTGGGGATGACCTTCGCCTCCTTGCCTTCCATCACGGCAACTACCGAATTGGTCGTGCCGAGGTCGATGCCGATGATTTTTTCGCCTGCCATGAGAGTTCTCCTATCGATTAATTGCTGTCTTAGCTGCTTGGATTGGACCGAATTGTGGGAACAATTTAAGCAGGGCTTGTTAGGTTTCTAGTTTGTTGTGGGCAGAAAACTGCCCTGTGGGCGAAAGAGCAAAGAATATGCCGCGTTGCTGGCAGATAAGCAATGGACGTAAGATGTTATCGTTTAAGTAGTTAAGATCGTTGTTGGCGACTGGCAAAATGACAGTGAAGGCGTGGCCGCTGTCAAAATGGCAGCTTTTTACGGGGTACACTTCTCAGAGCTACCTAACTTGCGGTGCCACATTGGCAGGTGCGCTTGGTGGCCTGGCCCGCCTACTTAATGAGAACATACTGATATTCATGGGCAAAAAGAAAAAGGACGCTGGCAAGAAATCAAACATTCCGAGAGAGGGCGGTTCGAAATCCCCTGCGCAGCGGCAGATCGACAAACTGGATCGTGAGATAGTCGAGCTCATCAATCAACGGGCCAAGTTAGCGGCCGACCGAGCGCAAGCAAATGGCGGAGCGACCGGTGGGATGCAGTCGGCACTGGAGCATGTGGAGAAGACCGCCGTTCAGAGTTCAGGCCTGCTCGGCGCCACGGCGATTCGCTCGGTGTTTCGCGAAATTATCAGCGGAACGCAAGCCGCGGCGAAGTCGACGACCGTCGCCTATTTGGGGCCCGAGTTCACTTACAGTCATTTGGCGGCGATTGATCGGTTTGGTCAAAGCGCCGAGCTCGTGCCGGTCGCCACGATTGCCGCAGTGTTCGAGGAAGTGGAACGCGGGCAAGCGAATTTCGGCTTGGTGCCGATTGAGAATTCCACCGATGGCCGCGTGGCCGATGCGCTGGAGTGTTTGGCCCGCTCGCCGGTGAAAATCTGCGGCGAAGTGCCGCTGCGGATCCGGCATTGTTTACTGGCCAATTGCAGCCGCAACGAGATCAGGAAGATTTACAGCAAACGGCAACCCTTGTCACAATGTCGCAACTGGCTCAGCCAACATTTGCCCGACGTGCCGCTGATTGAAGTGGCGAGTTCCGCCGATGCCGCGCGAAGGGCCGCCGAGGAAAAAGGTTCCGCGGCGATCGCCAGCGAGCAGGCCGGGACGATTCATGGCGTCGCCGTGCTGGTTCGCGGCATCGAAGATAACCCGGACAATGTCACCCGCTTTGCCGTGATTGGCGAGGAAACCGGCCTGCGGACCGGCAACGACAAAACTTCGATCGTGTTTGAAATCGACCATCGACCGGGCGCCCTGGCCGATGCAATGGGGATTTTCAAAAAGCAGCGGCTCAACATGACCTGGATCGAATCGTTCCCGCTTCCCGGCCAACGGGGCCGCTACGTCTTTTTCGTCGAATTTCAAGGCCATGCGAGCGAACTCCGCGCTCGCCGGGCACTTGCAGCCCTCGAAAAACGGGCCCTCCGAGTCACGGTTTTGGGCTCCTATGCGCAGACCGAGCCCATCGGTTAAGCGAGAATTCGATCTTGCCGAAATGTGACGATGTAGTTACAATGTAATTACTTAGAGAGAATTATGAAAACACGCATTATCGCGATTGGCAATTCGCAAGGGATTCGTATCCCTAAACCTCTTCTCGAAGAAACGGGTTTGGAGGGCGAGGTGGATGTCTCTGTAGAGAATTCATGTCTGATCGTGCGGCCAGCCACGGGGCCTCGTGCTGACTGGGATTCGTCCTTCAGCAAAATGACTGCCCATGGTGACGATACACTTCTTGATGATGCCGTGCAATTTTCCTCTTGGGACGAGCAAGAATGGCAGTGGAAATAGCACGCTTTGACGTTTTCCTCGTTGCGCTTGATCCCACAGTTGGGAGCGAAATCCAAAAAACTCGACCCTATCTGGTAGTCTCGCCAGACGAAATGAATCGCCACATCCGCACGGTCATAGTGGCTCCTATGACGACGGTCAGCCGAAACTACCCAACGAGAGTCTCTTGTCGATTCAAGGGGAAGCAAGGACAGATCGTCCTCGATCAGGTCCGAACTGTAGACCGTGCCCGATTAGTCAAAAAACTGGGAAAATTGGACAAACGAGCTGCCGTCAAGGTTCTCGATATCTTGCGGGAAATGTTTGCTCCCTAGACCTGACGCTCCTATGCGCAGGCCGAGCCCATCGGCTAAACTGAGGGGCTATCCCGGGGTGGGCGAACCGGGCTAGTGGACTTGGTTTAATCGGACTTTGAATCGCAAGGAGAATTCGTCGATGCGCACCCCTTTGATCGCCGGCAATTGGAAAATGAATACTGACAGCGCGGGTGCTCGGAAATTGGCGAGTGCCATTGCCGAGAAGGCCGGCGAGTGCGACGGCGTGGAACTGTTGGTCTGCCCGCCGAGTGTCTACTTGGGCTTGGTCCGCGACACGATTGGCGATGCCGCGGTCGGCTTGGGTGCTCAGAATGTCTATCACGAAGCGAACGGCGCCTTCACCGGCGAGATCAGCACCGCTATGCTCACGGATCTCGGCGTGCAATATGTCATTCTCGGTCACAGCGAGCGACGGCACATTCTGGGCGAAACCGACGAACTGATCAACAAAAAGACGCACGCCGCGCTTAAAGCGGGATTGCGGCCCATTGTCTGCGTCGGCGAGCTGCTTGCGCAACGCGAGGCGGGCAAGACAGCCGAGGTGATTCGCACGCAGTTTGACGGTTCGCTGGCCCATGTGACGGCCGAGCAAATCCTGTCGATCGTGATCGCTTATGAGCCGGTTTGGGCCATTGGGACGGGAAAAGTGGCCACCACCGAGCAGGCCGAGGAGGTCCATGCCGATCTTCGCAGGCAACTCGCAGAACGTTACAATGCCCAGATTGCCAATCAGGTCCGCATCCTCTACGGGGGGAGCGTGAAGCCCGACAATGCGGCGCAACTATTGTCCCAGCCAAACGTGGATGGGGCTCTCATTGGCGGTGCCAGCCTCAAGGCCGGCGATTTCCTAGCGATTGCCGTGGCTGGTTCAACAGTCGCACAAGCTTAACAACATTATTTTTGACGGAGCACTTATTGTGGTCATTCCCATGTTCGCGGCCTTGCAGTTGGTCTTTCAGATCCTGCTGACAGTCGTCGCCGTCTTTTTGATTTTGCTGGTGCTCGTGCAACGTGGCCGTGGTGGCGGCTTGGCGGGTGCGCTCGGGGGCATGGGTGGTTCGAGTGCCTTCGGTGCCAAGGCGGGTGACATCTTTACGCGGATTACCGTGGTCGCCGCCGCCGTGTGGATCATCCTTTGCATTACTGTGGCTAAGGTTGGTCCCTCGAACGCTGGCGGCCGTTTGAAAACGGGGAATGAAGCCCCCGTCACTACGGGTCCCGAGATGAATCCACCGGCTGAAGGCGAAACAGCGGTGACCCCGGAATCAGGTGAAACAGCAGCCCCTGCTACCGAAACGCCGGCAACAGATGCGGCCGGTGATGGGAATGAGCCTGAGTAAGTTGCCGCCCAAATTTTTTGAGCCAGACTCCATTGAGCCAAATTCTTGTAAGGATGTCACGTGCCCCTGCTCAGCATGACCGGATTCGGCGAGGTGGTCGAGCAGCGCGAAGGGTATGCCATTGGCATTGAGATTCGCACGGTCAACAGCCGCTATTTCAAATCGAATATCCGCACGACCGAAGGCTACGGCGTTCTGGAATCGCTGATCGACTCGGTCTTACGCGAAACGGTCAAGCGCGGCACGGTGAACTGCAATGTGCGGATTCGCCATTTAGCGAGTGCCGAAGATTACCGGCTCAATACGCGAATTCTCAATCAATATATCGACCAGTTGCAATCGGTCGCCGCCAAGCGAAATATGGACGAAATCATTCGGCTTGAGTCTCTTGCGGCTCTGCCGGGCGTCGTTGAAGAACTCTCTGCCGACGCGCTTGACGCGGCCAGCCTGTGGCCCATCGTGGAACCGACGCTCGTCGCGGCCATTGCACAGCTCACGGCGATGCGCACTGTCGAGGGAGAAGCCCTCGCCGCCGATTTGCGCGATCAATGCGCGACCGTGGCGTTGTGCCTCGACATCATCGAGAAGCAAGCCCCCGCCGTCGGTGAAAACTACCGTAAGCGAATCCAAGATCGTGTGAACGAAGCGCTCGCGTCGCTCAACGTTTCGCTTGAACCTGGCGATTTGGTCCGTGAAGTGGCACTCTACACCGATCGGGCCGACATCTCGGAAGAAATCGTGCGGCTACGGAGCCACTTGCAACAGTTTGCAGCGTCCCTCGATCTTGAGGAAAGTGCCGGCCGCAAGATGGAATTCATCTGTCAAGAAATGGGCCGTGAAACGAACACCATCGGCTCGAAGGCCAACGACGCGCTCATCTCGCAGCAAATCGTGGAGATCAAGACGGCGCTGGAACGGATTCGCGAACAGATTCAGAACGTCCAATGACAAGTCCTACCATGACGGCAATCAAGCAGGGAAAACTCGTCGTGATCTCCGGCCCGTCTGGAGTGGGCAAGTCGACCGTTGTCCCCATGGTCATGGATCGTTTGTCGGGACGTCTTGAGCGCAGTATTTCCGCCACCACTCGCAAACCCCGGCCAGGGGAACAGGAGGGGGTGGATTACTACTTCATGGAACCTGCCGAATTTGCCCGCCGTCGCGAGGGGGGGGATTTCCTCGAAACCGTCGAGGTTTTCGGCCGTGGCCATTGGTATGGAACGCTCTGGAGTGCAGTCAGGCCTAGATTAGCCGAGGGAAAATGGGTACTCTTAGAGATTGACGTGGCAGGGGCAGAGAAGGTTCTCAACCAGTTCGCCGACGCGATCACGATCTTTATCCGGCCTTTGTCTCTCAGAGAATTGGAACGGCGGCTGCGGTCCCGCGGCACGGAGACCGAGGAGGCCGTCGCGCGGCGGTTGGAGGTGGCCCAGCGAGAGATCGGAATGGCGGATCGCTATACCTATCAAGTTATCAATGACACCGTTCCCGAGGCGGTGGACAAGATCGTACAAATTTTGCAGGAACAAGGTATTCTCGATGATTGATGCATTGAAGGAAGAATTGATCGTTAATAAGGTCGGCGGGCGGTTTAAACTGTCGACTCTTATCCAAAAGCGCCTGGCCGCGATCAACGCCGGTGCCCGGCCCTTGGTGGATTTCGATTCCAAAGACAAGATGGAAATCGTCGTGCAGGAAATTTTGCAGGACAAAATCTATCTCGATTCCACGAGCCAAGTGAAAGTGACCAGCACGGCAATGAGTACCGGTGGTCCGCCCGAACTGGACCTGTCGAGTTTGTAAGGCTATTAGGCACGGCGAGCGCAGCATGGCACACGAAATTATTGTCGGCGTGTCGGGTGGCATCGCTGCGTATAAGACCGCATACTTGGTGAGCGACCTCGTGCAGAACGGCGTCGGCGTAACGGTAGTAATGACCCGCGCCGCGCAGAAGTTCATCGGCGCTGCCACGTTTCAAGCCCTCACGGGTCGGCGGGTGTTGAGCCATTCGTTCGATCGGCACGATCATCATTTGGGTGCCCACATCGAACTCGCCCGCCAAGCTGATCTCTTGTGCATCGCCCCCGCCACCGCGAACGTCCTCGCCCAAGCCGCTTGCGGTTTAGCAGATGATCTGCTCAGCACATTGTTGTTATCCTTCACCGGCCCCACCGTTCTTGCCCCCGCGATGAATAACGAAATGTGGGACAAGGCCGCCGTCCAGCGGAATGTCGCGCAGCTTCAAGACGACGGTTTTCACATTGTGGGACCCAACGAGGGTTGGCTCAGTTGCCGAGTGACTGGCAAAGGCCGCATGGCCGAGCCGAGCGAAATCGCCGCGGCAATCCGCGAGCTTTTGGGCAAGAAAAAACCTGGCGAGAAGAATTAGGTCAAGCATCGCCGTGGCACGCATTCTCATCACCTCCGGCCCGACGCGACAATATCTCGACCCGGTGCGTTATTTGACGAACGCTTCGAGCGGTCGCATGGGGGCGGCACTTGCCGAGGCCGCGCTCGCATTGGGTCACGAAGTGGTGGTGGTGACAGGCCCCGTGGAAGTGGAATATCCCGCGGCCGCCGACGTCGTCCCCGTGATTTCAACCGAAGAAATGCTCACCGCGAGTCGCAAGGTTTTCGAGGATTGCGATGGATTGATCGGTGCCGCGGCGCCATGCGACTACCGCCCCGTCCACGTCGAGGCAAACAAGATCGCCAAGACGGGTGAACCACTGCTATTGCACCTCATCGAAACTGACGACATCGTGGCCACTCTCGGCGCGGAAAAAGGGACTCGCTGGGTTGTCGGTTTTGCCCTGGAGACGGAAGATCATCGCCTGCGAGCGCTCGCGAAACTTGAGCGCAAACATTGCGATCTGATGGTTTCCAACGGCGTCGAGGCGATGGATGCGCTCGACAACGAGATCGAAATTCTCGACCCGGCGGGCACGGTGCTTAAGCAAGTAAGCGGCTCAAAGATCAACGTGGCGCATGAAATTATGGCGGTGGTGGCGGAGCGATTGATTGGGTGAGTTTCCATTTCCAGGTGGCCAAGAATTCTTGTGGCGACGCGGTTTGCCATTTGGCATAATCTCAATCGCACACCAAGTGTAGGCTCTTTGACATCATGAAGATTTGGAACCAGTTGCAAACCTTTGAGGCGCAAACTCGGGGTCTTTTGTCATCCTCAATCGTGTTCTTACTTGAGATTTGTCGAGAAAACGCGATTGGGAGGGTGACAAAACCCATGAGTTTCGTCATCAAAGTTGGGACCCCCCGCGAGCGTGCCAAAACTACGCCGCGCGGGTCCGCAAGCGGGCGATGATGCGGCGGAGCGAACCCAACGCGCCGCGGCTTTCGCGTTCGAGTTGTTGTTTGGCGACTTCCCAGTCGTTGCCGCCGTCGCCCTGGGGGCAGCCGCGCGATTGCCAGATTTGGTACGCCCGCTCGGAAATCATTTCGTCGGTAATGTGTACCGAGGGTTGCTTGGATTCGTGAACCATGTTTCGTGGACCTCTCTTCCGCCTGATGGATTTTGGAAAGGTCCCGTTATAGCCGAGGTCCCGCGGATGGAACAATATCAGCACTGCTAGCACGCCGCTTGCGGCTTAGCGGTGACTACAACCCCGCATTGAGGCCCTGCAGGTCGGCCGGCACGAAAAAACCATCCTTGCGCACGAGCTCATCATCGAACCAGATTTCGCCGCCGCCATAATCGGCTCGTTGGATCAGCACGAGATCCCAGTGGATGCGGCTTTTGTTGCCGTTGTCGGCTTCCTCGTAGGCTTGGCCGGGGGTGAGATGAAAACTGCCACCGATTTTTTCGTCAAACAGCGTATCGAGCATCGGATGCCGCACGAAGTTGTTGGTCCCTAGCGACCATTCGCCGGTGTAGCGGGCCCCTTCGTCGGAATCGAGGATCGCGTTGAGGCGCTCGGTATGGCTCGACTCCGCCCTCACGATTTTGCCGTCTTGAAATTCAAATTCGATATCGCTGAACACAAGACCTTGATATCGCGATTGCGTATTGAACCGAATCACGCCGTTGATGCTCTCCCGCACGGGAGCGGTAAAAACCTCGCCATCGGGGATGTTCCGCTCGCCGTTGCAGGGGACCACGGGGATATCTTTGATGGAGAATTCCAACTCCGTGCCGGGGGCCGTGATCCGCACGCGATCGGCGGCTTCCATCCGCTTCACGAGAGGTTCCTGAGCCTTACCCATTGCCACGTAGTCGGCCGTACAAACGTCGAAAAAGAAATCTTCAAACGCCGACGTGCTCATGTTTGCCGCTTGGGCGAAGGAATCAGTGGGGTAGCGGAGTACGACCCACTTGGTATCGGGTACACGAACCGCCCCATGTACCTGCTTCCACCAATGTTGTTGGAACAAATCCATTCGCTCGTGGGGAACGTCGGCAAACTGACTGCTGTTATGGGCCCCGCGAATGCCAATATAGGCTTGCACCGATTTCATCCGCGCGGCTTCGAACTCCGCGGCGGCTTTCATGCTGGTCTCGGTCGCGGTGCGATAGAGCGACCGCAGCACGGCATTGTTTTTCATACTCACCATCGGCACGGCTCCACGCTGGGCGGCACCTTCAATGAGGGCGGTTACCAGATGGGGCTCAGGCAAATCAAACGCTTCAATCAAAATGCGCTCATCTTTTTTGAGCGAGCAACTATGGTCGAGCAGCAAATGGGCAAGTTTGTCGATGCGAGAATCGTGCATGGCAAAGTGGCTTCACGTAGCAAAAGGGAGGTATTAGCCGCGGGCCGACGGCTCGCAGGTCTTTTAATCGGAATCTTCGCAGAAATGATAAAGCTCTTTGCGAGAATCGGCAACATACCTAAATGCCAGAAGCGGGTATAATTCTATGGAATCACTTTCTTTTCTCTAATCGTTAATTCGAGCCATGTCATCGACTTTACCACCAAGTACCGAGCACGAAGCCTCATTTGCTGAGACCGCGCTCAAGCTCGGCGGCAAGAGCGAGGACGAGGCTCGCCGCACGGGAGCGATCGACAAGGCCGACGATCAAGTCGAGGAACTCTTTGCTCAGCAGTACCAAACCATCAGCAGCCCGGCCCATCGTGCGGTGTGGGAGCGCGGCGTGCCGGTGGAGCTTTTTCAAAGCCAAACGGTAAGCGCCTCGCCAGAAATCGCGAAAGTGATGGATGCCTCCGTGGAGGTTGTCGCGCGGCATCGGGCAGCGGCAACAGTCTTGGATTCCAGCGGGAAGATCACTGACACAGTGCTCGCCGATTTAGCGAGCGCCGGTTATTGGGGGCTTCTGGTTGATAAGGAATACGGCGGGTCAGGAACACCGTTCGCCGCGTTCGCGCCTTTTATCACGCGGATGGCCATGGCCGATCCGACGATTGCGGGGCTTGCTTCGGTGCATGGTTGCATCGGAGCGGTGGACCCCGTGCGAACCTTTGGCACCGCCGAGCAAAAGCAGCGATTCTTGCCGGGACTCGCCGACGGTTCGCGGCTGAGTGCGTTCGCGCTCACCGAGCCATGCGCGGGCAGTGATCTTACCGCCCTCCGCACAACGGCTCGTCGGGACGGTGATGAGTTTGTCGTGAACGGTGAAAAGCTGTTTATCACGAATATCGTGCCCGGACGTACCATTGGGCTCGTGTGCCTTATCGACGACAAACCAGCCGTGCTGATTGTCGAATTGCCAAAGGAAGAAAACGAACATTTTCAACTTCGCAAATACGGCCTATGGGCGCTCAAGCACACGTACAATCAAGGGATCGTGTTCAGCGATTTTCGCGTTCCGGCAGAGAATTTGTTAATGCCGACTCGGGGCGATGGGCTCACCGTTGCCTATCACGGCTTGAACCTGGGGCGGATCGCACTCTGTGCCAATGCGGCGGGAACCATGCGGATCATGATGGCGAGCATCATCCCCTGGGCGCAATTCCGCGTGACTTACAGCGCACCGATTGCCACGCGAGAGTTGGTGCAACGACGGCTTGGCCAACTCGCCGGGCTCATCACGGCTTGCGACGCGCTGGTGGCTTGGTGTGCCGGACTGATTGACCAAGGTTATCGGGGGGAAATGGAATGCGTCATCGCCAAGATCTTTGGCAGCGAGGCTCAAAAACGCGCGGCGGTTGAGCTGTTCATGAAAACTCACGGCGGACGGTCGTTTTTGCACGGCCATTTGTTCGGCGACAACATACATGAGTATCTCGCTCCCTGCATCTACGAGGGGGAGGGAGAAATGCGGGGTATGTCGTTTTTCAAATCACTCGTCAAAGACCATGGCAAAACGTATTTCGAGCCCGTCGGCAAAGCGCTCGCCGCCGCGGGAATTAAGAAGCCAAATCTGCTCAATCCGGCCCACGCGTGGGCTTTGCGCAGCGTCGCGATGCCCTATCTCAAGTGGCTCGTTGCGAAGCGGTTGTTACCCACGGCAAAAAGCCAGTTGCCATCGATGCCAAGTGCCTTGGCCCGCCACGCGGAGTTCGCCTGCAACGCCTTGCAAGAGATGTCGCTCGAGATTTCCAGCACGATGATGAAGTTTCAATTGTCGCTGGCCGATCGTCAGTGCCGGATGGCGGAATTGTCGTCGCGATGCCAGAATCTCATCACGATACTTTGCACGTCTCTTTACGGAGCACAGCAAAGCGACGAAATCATTCGCGATTCGGCGGATGTGTTGTGCCAAGAACTGATTCAGCAGCATATCGGTGCGAGACCGTCGAATGCTTACTTCAAGCAAGTAACGCAACTTGGCGCGGCAATTGCCGAGGGTAAGTTCCCTGGCCTGAGCGATTTGAATCCGGATGAGATTTTGATGCCGTATGAGCGCTGAATCCTTACCGCGTGAAGCGGGCGGCAAACGGCTTGGCCAGCACGGCTCCCGCGATGAAGCCGCCAATGTGGGCGCCATAAGCGACGCCGGTATCCTCGCCACCAAGCATGCCTATTCCGCTGATAATTTGGAATACAAACCATAGCCCAACGGCCACGATGCCGGGTACTTCGGTCACGAAATGTAGCAACAACACGACCACGCGGCGGCGTGGATGCAGGACGAGGTAAGCCCCCATCACGCCGGAGATGGCTCCCGATGCGCCCAGACTGGGAATTAGCGAAGAGGGGCCCGAAGTGTTGAGAAACACGTGGGCGAGGGATGCCAACAACCCGGTGGTGAGATAAAAAATCAAGTAACGAATCTTGCCCAGATCATGTTCGATGTTGTCGCCGAAGATCCACAAGAACCACATATTACCCAGCAAGTGGGCGATTCCCCCATGCATGAACATGGAAGTCAGCAGCGTCAAATAGACGGGAATCGGCGTTTCTTGGAGCCCCGGAATGCGGACCTCTTGGACGCCGACGACGGTCTCCATCTGAACGACCCGGTCGGCGGATACGATGTCGCTGCCCGAGAGAATTTCAGCCGGTACGGTGGAAAAGGCAAACGTAAAGCGGTCGTTGCTTCCCAGGCCTTGCAGGATAACAAACACGAGAACATTCGCCACGATCAACGCAATGTTAATTATGGGAAAAGAAGTTCGGCCGGTGTTGTCGTCGCCGATAGGAAAGACCATGCGGGGAGCTCATGTTCGTTCCGCAAAATGACTTTTAGCCTGCTAAAGCGTCATCTTGCGTCGTAAGCAAAATAGTTGGCTGGAAAACACACGGTGCATCACGTCGAAAGCTCCGTGCGGTACTTCCGAGGAGTCTTTCCCACACGGTTTTGAAAGAACTGAATAAAATAGCCTGTCGTGCCGAAACCCGCAAGTTCCGCGACTTTTGAGACCGGATAAGTCGTTTCCAATAAGAGCCTCTTGGCTCGCTCCAGTCGCGTGATTTGAATCTCCTCAAGAATTGTGCGGCCAATCGTGTCGCGGAACCGCTTTTCCAAGTTACGTCGAGAAACGGCGACTTCTTGCACTACGCTCTCGACCGAAATGTTGCGGCCTTGTTCGCGATGGATGTACTGAAGGGCTGAAGCGACGTCCTCATCCTCCACGGCAACAATATCCGTTGAACGACGAGTTACCACGCCCAACGCCTCAACTTGAATTCGTCGTGGTTTGGGAATCAAACCGTGCATCATGCCATCGAGAAGTTCCGCGGCGCGGTAGCCGGCGGTTTCGCCATTTAAGGCCACGCTGGAAAGTGGAGGATAGGCTAGGCCGCAAAACACTTCGTCATTGTCTACACCCAACACGGCGATGCCTTCGGGGACTCGCAAATTCATCAGCCGACATGCTTCCAACACTTCACGACCGCGATCATCGTTGCAGGCAAATAGGCCGACGGGCTTGGGCAACTTTCGAAGCCATTCCACAATTAATGTTTGTTCTCTTTCCCAGATGCGGTCGGCAGGTTTTTCGGGAGGTTGATAGATATGGGGAACAAAGCCCGACTTCTGGAGCTGAAGGGCAAATTCGCGTTCCCGGCGCTTCGACCACGACCGACTCCGACGTAGGCAAAATGTCCAAATCGACATTCTAACAAGTGGTTCGCAGCCAGGGAAGCAACTTCGACGGGATCAGAACTGAGTTCCGAAAACTCACATAGAGGACTTCCCGGTTGCATCTGCTCGTCTGACAATCCCAAGGCAATCGTAGGCAACTTGGCTTCGAGAATTGCTTTGGCAACTCGGTCGTTGGGGATACCAGCAATGATTCCGCTGCCTCCCCACTGCTTCATGCGGGGCAGGGCCTGCTCGAAATCGCCCACTTTAATGTGAAAACTCCAAGGTCCGTGAAGTTGGGCATAACGTGATATGCCGCAGAGCAGATCACGGCCGAAGCCGCGAGATGTCTCGACGAGGAGAGCTACTTTGGGAATCTCGCGCATGGTATCCGGATCACACGGCGATGCGAAGAAAAACTTCTAGGCGGGAAGAAATTATAAGGCCACGGCCAGGCATTCGCAAAGTCAACATTAAATTATTCTATCGATGAAGAATGCCCATCAAACGAATGCAACAGCCACTTGTTTCTAACTAGACTGATGACGAGAAGTCGCGCGCTCATCTTTAATCAGAATGGCGACTAAGTATCATGCCGGCCAGTCAGAATATGAAAAGAATCACTGAACCTGGCCGTTCAAGTACGAGGTGTCAGGGAAGTTGATCGCGACACAATTGTTAGGATCGCCCGAGCGGGCCCATGCATAAACGTCACAACGTCACTGCATCGGCAAACTCAGGCCCGGCAGACATCAACGCATGGCTCTAGGAAGGCAAATTGATCAGTTACGCCTTACCAGAAGTTAAGCCGCTGAACTCGATCTCCAAGAAGATCGCGCCACGGAAAACGTTCCCAGTAGTGAAAATCAGGTCGGCGTACATAATCCGACCATTCAATGTGGGTCACTACGTGGAACAGCACCTCCGGCACCAAGAATAGTGCGGACGAAATTCCAAAGCTTCGTCGGCAAGTCTATTCACACCTCTGACTATCGTTATGAGTGAGTCGCTGTCAACACACTTGCGTATTTACATAACTTTTTAACGTAATACCGATATGCAGATTGCTGGGAGCTGGCAAAGCACGCTCATTTCAAGCAATATCGCTCTACTGGTGCCTGAAATCACAAAACCGTAAGTACGGTTGTCTGTAAATCCTCGTTACGCGAGGAATTACCGACCATGATCTCGAATTCGCCAGGCTCGACCGTGTAATCGAGATTGATGTCGAAACAGGCGAGGCTGTCGGGAGTAATTGCCAGTGAGATTTTCTTTGTTTCCCCCGGCTGGAGCGTGATCCGCTGGAACCCTTTGAGTTCCTTTACGGGACGCGTGACGCTGCTCACGCGATCGCGAATATACATCTGCACGACTTCGTCACCGACTCGCTTACCGGCATTGGTGACTTCGACGGTCACCTGCGTGGACTCCCCGATGCCGATGGTCGACTTGGCAAGCTGAGGCTGGCTGAAGCGGAAATTGGTGTAACTCAACCCATAGCCAAACGGGAATAGTGCGCTCACGTCGTCGAGCAAATAACCACGTCGCGCGGAAGGCCGGTAATTGTAGTACACGGGGACATGACCTACAGAGCGAGGAATCGAAATGGGCAGTTTGCCGCCCGGATTGAAATCGCCAAAGATCGCTTCGGCGACGGCTTCACCCGTGGCTTGCCCCATGTACCAACATTGAAATACTGTGTTCGCCTTCTCAGTAAGATTGCGAATCGAGAGCGGTCGACCGCCGAATACGAGCGCAATGATCGGTTTACCCAACTTGGCCAATTCATCAATCAATTCGTCTTGCCGGCCGAATAAATCGAGGGATGTGCGGTCCCCCAAATGATTACCCATCCACGCCTCGCGGGAAGTTTGCTCGTTGCCCCCCAGGGCCAGGATAATCACTTCCGCCTGTCGCGAGACTTCAACGGCCTCGGCAATGCTTTTGCGATCCTCAGCCGGGTCGCCGGGAACGACTTCGTCGATCCACCACGATCCGCCAACCGTGATCTTGCAGCCTTCGTGGTAGAGCACCTTGGCCGAATCGCCCACGCGGTTGCGTATTCCTTCGACGACCGTCGTAGCGTGTTTCGGTCTGCCGCTGTAACCTCCAAGCAAAACACGGTCGGCATTGGGCCCAATCACCGCAAGCGATTTGATCTTTGCGAGATCGAGCGGTGCATTGTCGGAATCATTTTTCAACAGTGTGATTGTCTTGCGGGCAGCTTCCAAAGCCAATTGACTGTGTTCCTCGCAACCAACGATGCGTTCCGCCTCGGCAGGATCGGTATAAGGGTCTTCAAACATGCCGAGCTTGAATTTGTATTCAAGCATCGGGGCCAACAACTCATCGAGTTCGCTTTCAGCGAGCGTGCCTTCTTGCACGAGTTCAACGAGATGGTTGTAGCAATCGGGTTCGGGGAGTTCGATATTCACTCCCGCCTTGACTGCCAAATAGGCGGCCTCTTTGCCGTCCTTCGCCACATGGTGGCCATAAAGTTCGGGCCGCTCGGCGAGCTCTCGGATCGCGTAATAATCAGAAACAACAAAACCCTGGAAGCCCCATTCCTTGCGCAGCACGTCGCGAAGCAGCCAGCGGCTTGCATGCGAGGGAACGCCGTCGATTTCGTTGTAAGAGGCCATCACGCTGATCGCTCCCCCCTCTTTCAGTGCTTTCTTGAACGTGGAAAGGAAGGTCTCGCGGAGATGTCGTTCCGAAATACTAACGGGCGCGCAGTTGTTGCCGGATTCGGGTTGACCGTGGGCGGCGAAGTGTTTGAGCGTGGCGATCACGCGCTTTTTGTCCTTGAATTTACCGTCGCCTTGAAATCCCTTGACGGCGGCCACGCCAAGAGTGGCATTCAAATGGGGATCTTCTCCGTAAGTTTCTTCCACCCGACCCCAACGAGGATCACGCGCGACGTCGACCACGGGAGTGAGTGCTTGTTGTGCTCCTCGGGCACGCACCTCGGCAGCGGTCATCGTGAAGAGACGCTCCACCAAGTCGGGATCAAACGTGGCTCCCAAGCCAATTGGTTGCGAGAAGCTCGTGGAATCGATCCCTGCATGCCCGTGCAAACATTCTTCGTGGAAAAGTTCCGGAATCCCGAGCCGCGAGTTTTCGACGAAGAATCGCTGAATTGTGTTGGTGAGCTCTGCCATGTCGCGGGCGTTCTTACCGCCGCCGGAATCGCTGGGCCGACCGACTTGCCCCAGGCCGTTGCCGTGGCCGAAGTTGTCCCGCGCCTTGGCCTCGTCGAAATTCCCTTGTTCGTCGAGCAGCATCTCGGCCTTTTTGTTCCAAATGCACACCATTTGGGCGGCTTTTTCGTCGAGAGTCATTTGTGAAAGCAAATCGGCGACGCGGTCGGCAAAGGGGAGTTCGGCGTTTTGATACGGATAGGTCTCAGTTTTTGAGGTCATAGTTTCAAGTTGTGGTTAAGGTATGTATCGCAATGCGAGTAAATTATTTCTCGATAACTTTGTAATCGAACCAATCGAAATCCGCCGGCGCGGTAGCTGTTTTGTCGTCGCTAGTGGCGAAGATGCCAATGTAGGCGCCGGTAAAACCGCCGATTTTCTCCGTGGCCAGGTCTTGCGCACTGGCGATGCCGAGGCTTTGTGGCACGCCGTCGGCAGCCAGATAAAAGAATTCATATTGGTTGGGCTTCGCATCAATGGTTAATTCCACGGATCCCTCGGAAAGATCTGTGTACGTAATCGGCTCAACCGTTTTTCCTTTGAGGACTTGACGGCAAAAAATTTGCCGCTTTCCCTCGCGGAGCGTCACACCCAACACGAAATGGTTCTCATCGTTGCCCCGCACGACCAAGCCGGCTTCCTGGTTTTCCGTTTGAGGCGTGAAATCGAGCGCGGCGGTTGCTTTGCAAGAAAGTCCCGTTTGCTTGCGGCCGACAAAGGTGGGGGAATCCACGGCCGTGAGTTTTACGGCCGTTCCTTGAAGCCGCAGAAAACCTGGGCGTGCGGAGAGCGAATAATTTTCCTCAACTGGGTTGCGCAGGTAATTCCAGCAGAAACCAAGTTCCTTTTTGTCGAAATCATCGCGCTCGGGAAGTGCCTCCCAAGGATGTGCCGGCAAGTCGGGCGAAGGCATCGTAAGCTCAAGGCCCTTGCCGTCGTTCACAACCGGCCAGCCGTCAGCGGACCAACTCACCGGGGTAAGAAATGTTTCGCGGCCAATGTGATGCAGCGGCCCCCCCTGCGGACGAATGCCAAGACAAACCATCCACCAGCCTGCCGGCGTATCCACGAAATCGGAATGTCCCACCGCTTGGATGGGTCGCTCGGGCTGGCCGCGATGCGTGAGAATCGGATTCTTGGGGTTCGCTTCATATGGTCCCCAGGGGGAATCACTGCGAGCAATCGTCACGCAGTGGTTGTAGCTCGTGCCTCCCTCGGAAATCATTAAATAATACTTGCCGTCGATCCTGTAAATATGTGGTCCCTCGGCCCAAACGCCGCCGGTGCCTTCCCAGATGTTTTTGAGCTCCCCTTCGAGCTTGCCGGTTTCGAGATTGAGGGTCGTCAGCCCGATATGACCCCGTTCGCCACCAACGTGCCGGCAGTAGTAGGCCTTGCCGTCGTCACCAAATAACAGCGACGGGTCGATTCCCTCCACGTCGAGCCAAACCGGTTCTGACCAGGGGCCGGCGGGGTCCTTGGCGGTGACATAAAAGTTGCCGCCTCCCCACACGTTGGTCGTAATCATGTAAAAGGTTCCGTCGTGGTAGCGAAGCGTCGGCGCGAATATGCCCCCCGAGGCACGCATTTTGTCGAGCGGCAGTTGGCTTTTGCGGGTGAGACAGTGGCCGATGTGTCGCCAGTTGACCAAATCTTTGCTGTGAAAGATCGGGACCCCCGGGAAATATTCAAACGAACTGCAGACGAGATAATAATCATCCCCTACGCGGCAAATGCTGGGGTCGGCATGAAAGCCCGCGAGGATGGGGTTCTCGAAATCCTGCGCGCGTGCGGACGTCGCGATCATTAGCAGGGTGGCGCAAGCCAAGCCCGCAAGATGTTGGATCTGCGTATTCATTGAACTTCGCCTGCAATTTTAATAATCGCGTCGTAGGCGGGTTTAGGTTGATATTGCCGATCAAACAATAGGGGGTAATTTGTACGACCCGCAATGGGCCAATGGTTCAGCCACGATTGCTCGTCGTCGACGCCCCAAAAAGTCACGCGTTCAATGCTGTCGCGATATTTGTAAAACAGACGGAAAATCTCCGCATAACGCTGAGTAAGTTGCCGTTCCACCTCCTCCGGTAAACCGTCGGGATAGGGATTGAATTCAGGCCGATCTTGAAAACGAACATTAATGTCGGCACCAATGCCGCGCTTGGGCTGGGGCAACACGTTGATGTCGAGCTCGGTGATCATGAGCTTCACGCCGAGTTGGCTCAAATCCTGAAACATCAGGTCAATCTCGGTCGCGGTGGGGTAATCGAATCCCCAATGCGCCTGCAGCCCGATGCCGTCGATACGTATGCCCTTGGCCTTAAGGTTCTTCACGATCTCGGTAAAGAATTTCCTTTTCCCCGGCTTCCATTCGTCGTAGTCGTTGTAATAAAGTTCGGCGTCGGGATCCGCTTCGTGGGCAAATTCAAAGGCCTTTTCGATGTAATCAGGGCCAATAATTTCTCGCCAGCGGGTTTCACGCCATCTCCCTTTCGTGTCGTCGCCGCGTTCCACTTCGATCGCTTCGTTCACGACGTCCCAACCGTCGATGCGACCCTTGTAGCGACCCACGACGGTATGAATATGATCCCGAAGGCGTGCGAGCAGCGTCTCGCGATCAAGCGGCTTACCGTCCTTATCCTCAAACACCCAGCGGGGCGTTTGGTTGTGCCATACCAAAGTGTGCCCCACGATGAACATGTTGTGTTGCTCACCGAACTCGACGAATTTGTCGGCAGGTTCGAAATTGTATTTGTCCGTCTCCGGATGAACTTTTTCCCACTTGAGCAGATTTTCGGGTGTGATCGAATTGAATTGCTTCACGACGAGCGCCGTTGCCTCGGGGAGCTTGCCCATGACTTGATCTTCGTTGAGCGCAGTACCTATTGCAAAATCGTCGGCAAATGCGCTTTTCAAAGTTGCTTGTTGCGAGTAAGCCATCGACGGAATTAAAGCCATGGCAATGAGCAATGCCGTCAATTGAAACGTAGACATAACAAAGGATTCCTTAATGGAAGCAGGAGTGTTAAAGGTACGGTCATTATTTATTCGGAACGCTCAAACTTGCGACGACGTTCTGCAAGTTCAGCGTGCATTGCTTGCTCGACAGGAAGCCCAATCTGATAGAACAGCATCGCTCCCACGCCCAGTAAAAAAGCCACGGCGGGGAACACGCTCATCAACATGCGAATTCCATCGAGCGTTCGGTCTGATTGAACGGCATTTGGCACATAATCGTAGTATTCCAGCAAATACCCTTGCAAAGCCCCGCCAATGCTCAAGCCGATTTTCAGGGCAAACACAGTTAACGCAAAAGTCATCGCCGTTGCACGGCGGCCGGTCTTCCACTCCGAAAAGTCGGCTACGTCGGCCATCATTGCCCAGAGCAACGGAATTGTTATCCCGTAAACGAATTGTAACAGCATTTGCAGCGCGATCATCGTAACCGCCGCCTCCGGGGGAAGTACCACGAACGACATCATCACCAGGGCCGTCAGGAATAGGCAAATACGGAAGACGTCGCGGTTTCCAAATCGGAGGGCTAGCGGTTTCGACAGTAGCACTCCAACAATCGTGACGAGGGTGCCCAAGCCGTTAAAATAACCGAACAAGGACTGCCAACTGGGCGTCGTGCCGAAGATCTCGACTTCCTGGACGTAGTACTGAAAGTAGTAGTAGGTGCTTCCACCCCGCATGGAAAGACAAATGAAAATAAATACGGTAGCAACAGCTAAGGCCACCCAATTGCGATTGCTAAAGAGATCGCCTAAATCCTCTTTTAGCGAGCTCTTCTGAGCCGGATTAGGTTTCACTCGCTCTTTGGTCGTCGCAAATGTTATCACAAAGAAGATCACAGCGATCACCGCCCATAGAGCAATCGTCCGCTGCCAAGCCGTTGCGGGATCGACTTCACCTCCAAAAGCTTGCACGAGCGTGAGCGTATAGGTCTGCACCACAAATTGGGCAATCATGGCAAACACGAATCGCCATGTCACCAAACTGGATCGCTGAGCACGATCGCCCGTCATCACCCCCGTTAGTGCCGCATAAGGAATGTTGTTGGCCGTGTAGATCATCATCAGCAGATTGTAAGTGACAACCGCCCAGATGATCTTTCCGGTTAAGCTTAAGTCGGGCGCCGAATAGCAAAGCACGAAGAGAATTGCAAACGGCACGGAAGTAAACAGCACCCACGGTCGAAACTTGCCCCAGCGTGTCTCGGTTCTATCCGCCAAACCGCCCATGATCGGATCGTTCAGGGCGTCCCAGAAACGGGAAAACAGGAAAATCGACCCCGCAGTCGAGGCAGCGAGGCCCATCACGTCGGTGTAAAAACCCATGAGGAACATGATTTGTGTTTGAAACACAAAATTCGCAGCGCAATCGCCCAGGCTGTAACCAATCTTTTCCTTGATCGCTAGTTTTTCCGAAGATTCCGGCATTTTGTGATTCCAATCGATTATGAAAAGCTGAGGAACTCAGTCCCGAAATCTGTGGGGCCGCAGGATAAAATAGTCCACCCCCGCGCGTTCACCGCCGTCGGCTCGGCCGGTGAGAACGATTTCGTCACCGCTGCGCAGGGCAATGCCGTGAATCCATCTCCGTGACGAAGTATGCGAGTCGGGCTTGTCCGACGGTGTCGGGACGTTATCGGGAGCATCCCAGCGGACGACTTCCTGTCCGGCCACCGTGAGGTCGAACTCCGAAATGCCATCTTCCTCGTCGAAATACTGAACCGCAAGGTCATACCAGCCGTCGTTACCATCGAATTTCCAGCGAATCGTTCCTTCACTCTTCGATTCGGGAATTTGCACGGCTCTTGCTCCCGACGCTGCCTCCCAGGGGGTGATGTCGGTGACCTGGTAGCCGACGAGCTCTTGGTCCTCAGCTTCCAAGCGGTCGGGGTGATTTCCCACGCGGCCCTGCTCATCGTCGATGCCCGACAACTTGTGAAACCAATTGCAAATGCTGTCTCGCCACACGTCGGCGTGATCGGCTTGATAAAGTTGACGCGCGAGCACTTCATCAAAACGTTGCTCGTCAACCAATCCCCGCAGCGATTCCCAGGCCGCGGCCAGTTTCTTGGCGTCTTCCGCACCTTGGTAATGCTCATCGTAGAAATGTTGAATCACGGTTTTGCCATTTTTCAGCAGATGCGTGTAGGGCACATGGTGCATGAAGAGCAGCAAATCGTCGGGGCAAGTTTCGAGCGACTCGTACTCGGCCGCCAATTCCGGCGGATATTGTCCAATAAAACCAGTTCCCGTAGTCTGCGTACGGTTCATGCCGACGCCCGTCTCGTTCGCCCGATGCCATTGCCCCCAGCCGTTGTGCTCAGAGGATTCGGGAGCGGGGCCAAAATGGATGTGAATAATGTCGGTGAGCGTGCCGATTCCCAAGGGTCCCGTATAACTCTCATAGATCGGCCACGAATCCATCTGCATGTCGACGATCGTTTCCACCACTTGCGGAGCGTGCCCGAACGTGAGCCGCGTCCATTCGTCGACAATTTCCTTGGAGCTTAGATTGGAATTCCAAGCCAAGCGGCCGAAGCCGTAAAGATTGGCCATCGCTAGATGGTGCCCCAGCCAATTCGTATCGCGGCCTACGTTCGACACACCCACAAACCCACCCATCGGGCGGTCAAACGTCTTTCCCGCGACCAACTCTTTCACAGGAGTTTTCTTGCCCCCAACGCGCATGTCGGTGTCAAGAACTTCCTGCCACATCGGCACGACGTAGCAAAGATGCTTTTGTTGCCCCAGATATTCCTGCGTGATTTGCAGTTCGATTGCCTGATTCGTCTTTTCTAAGCCGGCAAACAACGGTGAAGCGGGTTCGCGGACCTGGAAGTCGATGGGGCCGTGCTTAATTTGGATAATGACGTTGTCTTCAAATTGACCGTCGAGCTTCTGAAAGTTGTCGTACGCCGCGACCGCTCGATCGAGAGACAGGTCGCGCCAATCCATGCGATGGTTGTAAACAAACCCACGATAAAACAACTTCCCGCCGTGTGGTTTGGCGGCCCGAGCGATCACGTTCGCCGCGTCGGCATGTGTACGGCCATACTCCGACGGGCCAAGCCGGCCTTCGGAATCGGCCTTTAAAACGAACCCCCCCAGGTCGGGAATGACCGTGTAGATTTCGTTGATCTTGTCGGTCCAAAATTTTACCGCGGCGGGATCGAGCGGGTCGAAGGTTTCAATCCCGCCAATTTCGCGAGGGCTAGCAAAGTTCAGCGAGATGTAGGTTTGCACCCCCCACGCCCGAAACACGGCGGCAACGCGGGCAATTTCTTCGAGATGTTCGGCGTCGATCGCGCGGAAATCGGCGTTAACGTTGTTGATCGAGCAACCGTTAATGCCCACCGAGGCCATGAATCGTGCGTAATCGCGAACTCGGCTCAGATCTTTAACGATGTGGCCACCTTCCCAGAAGATCGACTTACCGGCATAACCCCGTTCAATCGTGCCGTCGAGATTATCCCAGTGGTTTAGAATGCGAATCGGTGCGTAGGGTTCTTCGCATCTATCTAACCCATGAAGGGGTTGCTGTAGCGACAATCGTCGCAGCAATTCAAAGACGCCGTAAAGCACACCGCGTTCGTTGGCACCGGCAACAAGAAGATAGTGTTCACCTTCGATTGTCGCGGTCTTCAGGCAAAAACTGTCCGCGGGTAATTCGCTGAAGCTCGGTACTTCCGCGGAAAACGCTTCCATTTCGGCAAAAGTCCCCAGCAAGATCGCGCTTTCCGTCGGTTTTGTCGTGGAAATTCGCAAGGTGCGACCCAGCATTCCGCGTACGCCCCGCAGCAGTTCATCCTCCGCGGATTTGAGAATGCCCGAGTCGCTGAGTTTATGAACGACTGCGGGAAGGTTGTCGTAACCTTCGCGAACCGCGGAGTCGTTTATCGGCGTGTATCGCAGCCAACCATCGTAGCCTGTTTCCGCGCGCGAAGCTTGCGCTGCGAGCGCGAGAAGCAGTAAATAAGATGGCCAAATGATGCGCACGACGAGATTCCCAAGGGTCAGATAAGCGTGATTCGTTGGAGCGAAACACGAGTCAATATATTAACGAAACAGTTATTTTTTCCTAGGTGGTGACTTCATGACTCGCTTTCCACAGCTTGGATCGCCGCCTTCATGTATCCCAAAGCGAAGGCCATCCCGGCGTGCCACGGCGCGGCACACGACATCTGCGGCGTATGATCGGGAATCAATACGCCCTGATAATTGTTTCGCTTGAGAATTCGCAACACCTTTAACATGTCGATGTCGCCCTCGTCTACAAACGTTTCGCGGTAGAGCGGCACTTTGCCCCGCACGTTGCGAAAGTGTACATAGGCGAGTCGCTCTTGTCGGCTATATTGCTCGGTTGCCTCGTAAATATCCCCTTCGGTCATTTCCGCCAACGAGCCAAGGCAGAACTCCAGTGCATTGGCCGGGCTGGGCTGGAGATCCAAGAGGCGCTGATACATTGCGGGCTGATAGACCAACCGTGGCTGCTCGCGCATGAAGGGGAGGGGGGGATCATCGGGATGGGCCGCCAACCGAACGCCCGCTTCCTCAGCGACGGGTACGATCTCCTCGAGAAATTCCGCCAAACGGCTCCACAATTCCTCGTGGGTCGCGGCAGGTTGATCGCCGTCTTCCGCCGAGCGATCGTAAATCATGTTCCAGGCCATCCCCAGGGGCATCGGGCTGTCGAGGGGGCCATCCATGCCGACCGAAACAGCCTCACCTCGTGCGAAGGGTCCACTGACCCGTCCGCAGACTCCCGCAATGCTGAAGTTGTAGCCCATGATCGGGATGCCGGCCTTGCCGAGTCGCCGAATAATCGTTTTGAGATTTTCAAGTTGCGCGCGTTTCTTCGGTCCGTCCAAAAGCACGTCGTACCAATGTGCCGGATCAAAGTTTTCAATGGCTTCCAGTTCCAGACCCGCGGCGTTCACTTCCTGTCTAAGCGCGACCAACTCTTCGAAACTCCACGGCATGTCGGCATCGCCCGCCAATCCCCAACCGCGGTCGGTGCCGGTCGGTTGATTGTCGTTGGGATTTTCTAATCCGCCACGAAAGTAATCAACTAAGTGCACCACCAAGTGCGTAGCGCCCGCCTGCCGCGCGAACTGAAAGTTCTCACGGTTGAGCATGTGTCGATAGAGTCCGAGTCCAAGCTTCATCGCAATCGGTTACCACGGCGCGCCACAGATAAACAACGATCCCATCTCGCCAACTGCTTATGCCATTACATGCCAACTATTTTG
The DNA here is from genome assembly GCA_041747595.1 of Bythopirellula sp. Classification (GTDB taxonomy): domain Bacteria; phylum Planctomycetota; class Planctomycetia; order Pirellulales; family Lacipirellulaceae; genus Bythopirellula. The sequence goes on along the minus strand of JBGTEU010000137.1, from coordinate 3,171 downwards.
ATTGCAATCCGCTGAGTCATCAAGAAAGCCGTGACTCGCCGTTACGAGATATCGCCGTAGTATCTTACGGTAACGAACGAAGGGGGGAGAAAAATGAGTGTCCTGCGCAATTGCGCGCACTTTTTGCGTATTTGCGACACTGACTGCCTCACAATCCCCGAGGAAAATCGCGATCGAGGGGAGATCACCGACGTAGCTCCCCACTAAGCCAGTCGGACTGATTTTTGCCTAAATCAAAAGTTCATTGATGACCCGAGCCGGCAAAACCCCTGTCAGCTTTTGATCGAGGCCTTGGTGTTTGAAGGAAAATCGTTCGTGATCGAAGCCCAATTGATGGAGCACGGTGGCGTGGAAATCTCGGACATGGACGGGATTTTTTACAATGTTGTACGAGAAATCGTCCGTCTCGCCGTAAATGGTCCCCGGCTTGAATCCCCCGCCGGCCATCCACATCGTGAAACACCGCGGATGGTGATCGCGCCCATAATTCTGGTCTGTTAAGCCGCCCTGGGAATAAATCGTACGGCCAAATTCGCCCCCCCAAATCACCAGCGTGTCATCCAACATGCCGCGCTGTTTGAGGTCTTGGATCAACGCGAAGCAGGGTTGGTCGACGTCGCGGCATTGATCGGGGAGTCGCCCGGCGACGTTGGCGTGCGTGTCCCAATTGTTGTGATAAATCTGCACAAACCGTACACCACGCTCCACCATTCGTCGGGCCAAAAGCGTGGTATTGGCAAATGTTCCCGGTTGTTTCGCCGCTTCGCCGTACAATTGATAAATTGATTCCGGTTCGCTGGCGAGATCGGTGAGCTCCGGCACGCTCGCTTGCATGCGAAAGGCCAATTCGTACTGCTCGATCCGGGTGGCGGTCTGCGGATCATGCAAGGCTTCATAATTTAATTCGTTCAGAGCCCGTATGCCATCGAGAGTGGCCCGCCGCACTTCGCGCGACACGCCGGGAGGATCGTTGATATACAAGATCGGATCGCCCGCCGTGCGGAGACTCACACCCGCATGGTGACCAGGCAAAAACCCCGATGACCACAGGCGCGCGGAAATGGCTTGCATTTGCTCCGTATTGGTCGGACGCGCTACCATCACCACGAACGTGGGAAGATTCTCATTGAGCGATCCCAAACCGTAAGAGCTCCACGATCCCAGGCAGGGCCTTCCCGTAATCTGATTGCCCGTTTGCATGAGTGTGATTGCCGGCTCGTGGTTGATGGCCTCGGTGTACATGCTCCGCACGAATACCAAATCATCGACCGATTGCTTCAGCCAGGGCAAAAGCTCACAAACCCACATGCCCGACTCTCCACATCGCTCGAATTTGTACTTCGAGGGAGCGATGGGAAAGCGGTCTTGGCCCGAGGTCATGGTGGTGAGTCGTTGTCCCATCCGTACCGATTCGGGGAGGTCTTTGTCAAACCATTTCCCCATCGTCGGTTTGTAGTCGAACATATCCATCTGCGGAGGCCCACCCACCATGTGCAGATAGATAATTTTCTTTGCCTTAGGCGCGATCAATGTTGGATTCGCCGAACTCTCGCTGGCCCAGGCATTTCCCGCCAAGCTACTCAGCGCTGCGGTACCAAGCAAATGCGCACCGCTCGAGAGAAAGTGACGCCGAGTGACGTTTTGGCGATATTCTTCGAAGGCGTTCATGGGATTCGCGTGCGAAACTACTTGTTGAGCGTTTCGTCCAAATTCAAAAGTTGATTGACCGTCATCGTCCAGGCAGCCAACTCGGCCACGGACAACTCTTCATCCACGGGCGACTCGCCGACATGAACAAGCTTTTCGGCCTGATCCGTATGCGTCGAGTAAAAGTCGAGTAATTTGTCAAAGATCGATTGAGCGATTTTGACCTCGACTTCGGTAAGTTTGCGCGACAGCAATCGCGAGTTAATCTCCTGCAAGCGTTCTTCGAAGCCCTCGGCGTTCTGATTGAGTGCGCTCTGGGCCAGTCGTCGGGCAGCCTCGACGAATTGCGGATCATTCAAAGTCACAAGCGCCTGCAGTGGAGTGTTGGTCCGTTCGCGGGCCATCACACACGTCTCTCGGCTCGGAGCGTTAAAAAGATCCATGGACGCGGGGGGGGCCGAACGCTTCCAAAACGTGTACATGCTCCGTCGGTACAGCGACTCTCCCTTATCTTGCTGGTAGGTATGGGTGTTGCTTTCACGCATCGCTACCGCTTCCCACACACCCTCAGGCTGATAGGGTTTAACGCTCGGACCGCCAATTTTCGGCGAAAGGACACCGCAAGCGGCAAGTGCATAATCCCTCACCATTTCGGCGTCCATCCGATAACGGGGCCCCCGCGAGAGGAGGCGATTCTCGGGGTCACGCTCCAATTTCTCCGCCGTGCTTGCCGCACTTTGTTGATAGGCCGCGCTCATCACCATCAGCTTGAAGAGTTTTTTCACGTCCCAGCCGCTCTCGCGGAATTCGACGGCGAGCCAATCCAGGAGTTCGGGGTGCGAAGGCAACTGACCCGAGACGCCGAAATCCCCCGCCGTTTCCACCATCCCCCTGCCAAATACTTCCTGCCAAAACCGATTGACAACGACCCGAGCGGTCAAGGGTTGCTCGGGGCCTAACAACCATTGCGCGAGTCCCAGCCGATTACGAGGCAGATCTTGTGGAAAAGGGGGCAACATTTCTGGCGTGCCGGGTTCCACCTCATCGAGGCGTTGGTCGTATTCGCCGCGATTGAGCACAAAAGCCTTGGCTGGTTCTTTTTTTTCTTGCATCACATGAGCGACGGTGCCACGTTGCTTAATTTCGCGTTCTTCTTGAGAAAGTTCTCCAAGTTGCGCCTGAATTTCTTGGTATCGTTCGTCACGCGCGGGCAACCACCAACCGTAAAGCGAGGACAATTCGTCCGCACTGCGTTCAGCGGGTGGCTTGGCTAGGGTTGCATACAGCGCGGTGTTGCCCAATGTAGAGACTTCCAGTTCGCTAAGTTGCCGGTCATAGATCCGCACGTCGGCAATTGTGACACCAGAAATAGGCGTCTCTGTGTCGCGTTGGCCAATCTTGAAAGGAACCTTGGTCCGAGTTGTCTTTGTCAGCGAGTTGTTGACGTTATTCGTTTTTTGGAGCAACCCATTCAAATAAATCTTGAATCCTTCCGCTTTGCGACCGCCGTCGTAGGTAACCGCA
>JBGTEU010000136.1:0-3299 GCA_041747595.1 Bythopirellula sp. | reverse complement strand
CTTCGAGACGGTGATGGAAGCCACCAACTCTTTTTTTGAGTTCGCCCAGCGCTACCTGGAAAATCACCGGAACGTCGACGAGGGTTTCGAAGTTCCAGCCGGTATGCTCGACGACTTTCAACTGTTTCTCTCCGAGCGCCGCATCCGGCCCGATCTTTCCGAATGGTCTCTGACGCTCGATTTCATCCGCAAGCGCCTCAAGCAGGAAGTCTTCAATCTGAAATTCGGCGTGGCAAAGGGTGACGAGATCGAGGCACTGCTGCAGCCGCCTGTGCTGGCGGCGCTCAAGGTGCTGGAAGCGGCGCAATAAACGATCCCCGTGGTTTCCTGTTTCGTTTGCCTTCCGTTTGCCATGATAATAGAAATCCGTTGACTTCTAGAATTCCCTGATGTATATAAAGCTTACATCACTTCCCGATTAAAACCATCGAATCGAAATTTACGTTCAATACCAGACTTCACAGACAGACTGTAGCGGGAAGGGCAATCGCTCCATGTGCAATAGAAAGCCGGCATTCGACTACGGACTGGTTGACATGAGATGCGCGGAAAACGAGACGTTGTGCTGGTTTTGGGCAAGCCACGCCTGCATAGGAGTTAATGCATGCAACGGGTAGGGCCATTGCGTATTTTCAATGTCGTCACGAGTGATTTTCCAATTACCATTCGCGCCGCCGCCAAGGACATGGCAATCTATCAAGGGGTCTTCAGCTCCGTTCTCGTAACGCGAGATGGTGAGACTGTTGCGACTTTTTCCATTGAAGAGAGCCAGCCGTCGAGTGACCCCCTGGTCAGGCAGGTCATAATTCCCAATCCCGTGGATACGACAACCGCTAGCAACGCCCGGTACACGGCGCCGGCCAATATCCACATCACTTTCCAAGGGTTCTTTGCTACCGCGAACGGTACTCGGCCACGATACGAGTTAACTCTCGCCGGCGGCGAAGACACCATTGACACGACGGTTAAACAGCCCTCGGTTGACCCGCAGCAGGCTCCGCTCACGTTTCAATGGCCCTCATAATGACTGGAAAGAATACAGCCATGCGTTTTCTATGTCCTTTTCTCCTACTGCTTTCGCTTTGTCTCTCCTTGCAAGCTGAGGTTGAAGTCACACAGATTCAACTGACTCGGGCTATTAATGTCGTGGACAGCCAAGTCAAGAACCTTGCGAGCAATCCGAATGATGACGACGCGATGGCTGATTTGGTTGGCCAACTGAGTTTGGTACTCGCCGAGCTTCAAAAGCAGATCGACTTTGTCCCCGTCAACGATACTGAAGTGGCCCAGCTCGGCGAAAACGACCTGGCCCGTTTTTGGCGAAGACGCCGGTCGGACATCCAAGGAGGAGCCGGTGGCAGCTCTTCCGGTTCAACATCGACGGTCTTAAATCCCTTGCTCCCGGCCACATTCGGCTTCGCGATCGAGAACGGCGCATTGACGCGCAGCATCGACGGGACCACCACCACTATCAAGATCAACCCAGCGGGGCTTCTCTGCGCTTCGAGAGTGCAACCTGATAACCCGTTTCTTCGGGATATCGCTCCGAGCGCGGCTCTCCGCCAGACCGGCTGCGCGGACGGTTGGCGCCGAGTCGCGGCCACTGTCTCGTTCGACAACAGCCGGGGCCAAACGCCGAACGTGGCCCAAGGTGTTCAGCCGCTCGGCAACCAGTTTGCCGAGGCGAAGGTGAGCATTGAGCTGATCAACCGTAGGACCCCCGAAAGTGCGTCATTTCAGAATCACGTCGCCGAGTGGAGGAGACGCGCACAACCCCTGGCCGATGTAAGTAACCGCATCAATGCCAAACTGACTGACTTGGGAATCACCCAGGGTCTCGCCGGGCGGCTCAAGTTGGTCTTGGATGCCCAAACGGACGCCGAACAACGCGAGCAGGCCATCCGGCAGGTGCTCTCGAGTTTCCTCGCCGAAACCTTCGGCAAGCTCGACGAGGAGGTTATGGCCAACCTCAGGCGCGAACGTTCGCTGTGGCTGGACGCATTGAAGGCGAGTGACGGACTGTACAACGACTTCGCTCACGGCCTGGCGATTACGCTGGAAGCCGGAGTGCAGCGTCCCGATGTTGCGACCGAGGCGATCAACGGCACTGTCGAAGCGGGGATGCGGCCTCCTTCCTTGTGGACTACGCGCCTCGTCGCGGCAAAGGGACTGCGGAAGTTGAACGTCGATCTCACCGTGAACGTGTCTTCGTCCTGGTTCAGCGACACAAGGCCGGGAATGGACGGCAGTTGGAGAGACTTTCAGTTCAGTGGAGACGCGAAGTTCCGGCTACGCGACATCCCGCAGTTCGGCACGCCCACCTTGTCGTTGGCTGGGCTTTGGATGCATCTTCACCAGCGGCCACTTGGCATCAGTTTCACAACTTTGAACGAGCAAACAGTCAACAAGCCCGGCAACATTGGCATTTTTCAAGCTAAGCTTGAGTTTCCTAGCGGCAATGGCGCCATGCGCATCCCGCTATCGTTCACGTACGCCTCAAGGACGGAGCTGATCGACGAGACCGATGTCCGCGGGCAAATCGGCATCAGCCTAAACCTGGACACTCTGTTCGGAAACCCCTCGCCGCAGCCGTAGGCAGTCTTTTGGATGACTACTCCGACGGCGCAATGTCCAAGACGATTTTCGCCGGAGAGCAGGTCCCCGCAAGCGAGGCCCTCAATATGGACAGGCCCGCTGTGCGCCTACAGCCCACGCTGAAAGGCCACACATCTCCGCGCAATCTGCTACTAGTCCATCAACATGCCGCCGTTGATTTCGACGGCCTCGCCGACAATATAAGATGCGTCGTCACTGGCGAGAAAGACTATGCTCTTGGAAATTTCCTCGGCCTTGCCGCCGCGACCCTGGGGTATCTTTTCCACCAGGCTCGTGATCATTGCCGGGGTACTGAATCGCTCGTGAAACGGCGTGAGTATCACACCGGGATGCACGGCGTTGACGCGGATGCCGTGGCCGATCAGCTCGCGCGCCAGTCCCTTGGAGAAGCACGTCAGCGCGGCTTTGGAGGAGGCATAGGCAACCGAACCCGGGCCGCCTCCGTTGCGCCCCGCGATCGAGGCGACGTTGACAATCGCGCCCGAGCCGCGTTCGATCATGTGCCGCGCCACGGGCTGGGTCACCCAAAACACACTGCTGGTGTTCAAATCGAAAATGTACTTCCAAAGCTCGTCGCTCATCTCAATGATCGGCTTGCGCTCGACGAGCGCGCCGGCATTGTTCACCAGCGCATCGATCCGGCCGCAGGTCTTGAGCACTTCCGCCACCAGCCGGCGGCATTC
>JBGTEU010000135.1:0-7789 GCA_041747595.1 Bythopirellula sp. | reverse complement strand
GCACGGAGCGTGCCGCCGCTAGTCCGGCTTCCCATTCCCTAGGGTGGAAACATGAGACTTCAGTCATCACAAGTTCATCGTGGTTTTACGCTCGTGGAATTGCTGGTCGTGATTGCGATCATCGGCGTGTTGGTCGCGTTGCTCTTGCCGGCGATTCAGGCCGCCCGCGAGGCCGCCCGCCGCACCCAATGCATAAACCAATTACGGCAGATGGGGATCGCCCTGCAAAACCACGTCGATGCGCAAAAGGTGTTTCCTACGGGGGGCAATGTACCAAATCCCCGGATCGAGGATTACAACTCGGGGAGCATAAATAGTCCTGGTCGACCTAATGGTGCCAACAGACAGGGATTAGGTGCTTTTTACCAGATGCTGCCGTACCTGGAGCAAAATTCCGTGAAAGGACTTGTCACTCAAGCACAACTCCAGGCGAGTATTATTTCCCTCTACAACTGCCCCTCACGTCGATCTCCCGGAACTGGCCCACAAAACGTACAGCTTACCGACTATGCGACGGCACAGCCCGCTGGAGCCGACAACGAGTATTGCGGAAGCATTGCCTACGTTCCTTTGGAGGCTTGGCCTTTTTCAGGTGCCACTCCTGGCTTTGCGATTCGGTCTTACTGGTGTGGTACTGGTGCATCTGGGTCATGGGGCGCGGACCCGACTAGAAACGCCTACTATGGCGGCGTCATTGTTCGAACCCCTTATCGAATTAGTGGATGCACAACCAGAACAGACTGCCGTGCTGCCGACGCCACAAATCCTGCCATAGGCGAACTCGTTCCTGGTTTTCCGACAGCAATCAGGCCGGGGCAAGTGACCGACGGCTTGAGCAATACCATGGTCATCAGCGAGAAGGTCGTTCGCTTTGATCTCTACGAAGGTCAACCCGCTCCCCCGCCAGGTGGTGGCGGCGTATCCGACGACAGGGGCTGGGCCGATGGTTGGGATCCTGACTCGGTCCGTTTTACAGGTGTGCCACCCATCAGCGATAACGATCAGAACGTGTGCTTCAATTCAAATCCGGCTATACAAAGAACCTGCATCGGCTTCGAGGGGTCAATCCCCGTGCTGTTCTTTGGTTCTGCTCATCCAGGCGGTGTGAATGCCGTCTATGCTGACGCATCGGCACACTTTATCAACTTCGATGTCGATCACTTGATCTTTAATGCTCTGGGGACCCGCGAAGGCGGTGAAACGGTCGATACGAGCAACCTTTGATGTTCGTCCAGTAGTTGATTCCTCTTAGCGATTAAACCACATTCGTTACAACTGGGAGATTCTATTGATACGCCTCCAAAGTATCATGTGCCGCCTGGGCATGATCCCGTTAGCCCTGGCCGTAGTTCTGTCGCTCGCCCCGCTTGCGCTCGCTCAATCGAATCTCCATTACCGCAGCGTCGTCTTCGAGAATAGCACCGCCGACGACATGTATTTTCACAGCCAAGGGACGCTCGTCACGCCGAGCGAGCTGGAGACGATCGAGGGGAATTGCCCCGTCGAGACCGAGCACTTTGTCAGTCCCGGCAACTCGCTGCGGCTTCGCTGGAAGTCCGGCCTGGGCGGGTCATGGCACATGGTGTTGCGAATTCCGTCGCGTATCGGACCCGACGTTCCACAAACGGGCGATACGCTCTCCTTGTGGTGTTATGCGGAAAAGGAATTGCTGGCAGAAGATTCGCCGCGGATCCAAGTCCAAGACTATCGCGGCACGGCGCTGCCCGATTTGCCCCTGCTCGCAACTGGCGAACGGCTCCCCGCGGGTCAGTGGGTGCGATTGGATTTTCCGTTCGCCCATTTCGTTGGCAAAATCGGCAATACGACGGAGACAAACTACGACCCCACAAAATTCTCGCGGGTCGTGTTCGCCCAAGGGCTGAGCGACAATGTGGAACACGTCTTGTACATCGATGATATTCGCGTCGTCGATGGCGAGACGCTCGACGAGCAGCCCCCGGCCGCACCGCAAAATCTGGTCGTTACCGGCCAGGACAGCCATTGCGATTTGGTCTGGCAGCCGAATCAGGAAGCCGATCTGCTGAGCTATCGCATTTACCGTTCGGAAGATGGCCAGAATTACACTCCCGTGGTGACGAGGCCGGGGAATTGTTCCCTCGCTGTCGATTACATCGGCTCGAATCGGACCGCCTGGTATAAGATCAGCGCCGTCGACGTCCACAATAATGAGTCGCCATTGTCGGAAGCCGCCACCGCGAGCACGAGCCCCGCCGACGACGAAGCACTCCTGGACATGGTCCAGCGCGGCTGTTTCCGCTATTACTGGGACGCCGCGCATCCCAACGCGGGAATGGCGATCGAAGTGTTGCCGGGGGACGAGAATCTCGTGGCGCTAGGAGGTTCGGGGTTTGGAATCTCGGCACTGGTCGCGGCCATCGAACGTGGCTTTGTCACGCGCGAGCAAGGCGTCGAACGTTTGCTGCAAATTGTGCGGTTCCTCAAGCAGGCCGATCGTTTTCATGGTGTTTGGCCTCATTTTCTCGACGGACGCACCGGACGCACGTGGCCCCTGTTCGGTAAATACGACAACGGCGGCGATCTGGTCGAAACGGCCTTTCTCATGCAAGGTCTGTTGACCGCGCGACAGTATTTCAACCAAGACACCCCCGAAGAACGCGAAATCCGCGAGACCATCACCACGTTCTGGAACGAAGTGGAATGGGACTGGTATCGCAAGACTCCCGAGAGCGAAGTGCTCTATTGGCATTGGTCGCCCGATCACGAGTGGCACATCAGCCATCCGCTCGTGGGTTGGAACGAAACGATGATCGTGTACTTGTTGGCCATTGCTTCGCCCACGCACCCCGTGCCCGCGAGTATGTATCACACCGGCTGGGCCGGCCAATCGGATTTTGCCGCCAGCTATCGGCACGGCTGGAGCCGAACGGTCGACGGTGATCGCTACGTGAACGGCAACAGCTATTACGGCCATACGCTCGACGTCGGTAGTGGAACGGGAGGCGATCTGTTCTTCGCACAGTTTTCGTTCCTGGGATTTGATCCGCGTGGCATCCGCGATCGCTACACGAATTACTTCAATAACAACCGTCAACTCGCGTTGATCAATCGTGGGTACTGCATTGATAACCCGCGTGGTCGAGTCGGCTACGGCCCCGACTGCTGGGGGCGTTCGGCTGGCGTTCACTCGGGTGGGGGCAAACCCCAGCCACGCGACGACAATGGCACGATCTGCGTTTCCGCCGCCTTGGGCGTGTTTCCTTACACCCCCGAGGAATCGCTCGCGGCCCTCAAGCACTTTTACCGTAAACTCGGCCACAAGATTTGGGGCGTGTACGGTTTTCATGACGGCTTCAACCAAACGCAAGGTTTTTACGACGAGTATTACATGGGTTTGAACCAGGCCCAAATCGTCGTGGGGATTGAGAACCATCGAACCGGCTTGCTCTGGGAACTCTTCATGGCGAATCCCGAAATCCAGCCGATGCTCGACTCAATCGGTTTTGAGCCCGATGAACCAGCAGGGGCCGTTGCCGCGACACAGGTTTCGCTCGATTTGCCCCGGCAAGATTCGAGTGATAACGAACCGAACACGAGCAACGAAACAACCGAAGGCTCGCAGGCGGAAACCAGTTCGGAAAATCCGACCCGTAGCGAGTAACCGCAAGTCGTGTCGGTGTCAAACGCTTGGCCTGAAACTCTTCATGCCGAATCCGGAATTTTCGGCACTGCGTGTGTATAATAAACGGGACATGATCTGACTCACCCCCGCGATGTTCGCTTGGTTCGCGAACGTGCTGAAATCATCGTTTCTGGCGTAATCGAACGGCGAACATGCGACACAGAGCATTACTAATAGCAGGGTTTTTGTTGGGCCTTATGGATTTGTCGGCTCAGGCACAAGATTTGAACTTCGCGCGAAACGATCAGATCGATCGCCTGAAAAACTATATCGTCGACGCGATCATGCCTTCCGGTTTGGTGCGCGATTCGCTGGTTTTGAACGGCAGCAGTTTTCACCCCGCCTCGCCCGATGCCGCCGGCTTTGCGCTGCTGGGATTGAGCGCCCTCGACCACCTGGGAAAGCTCCCCGACGCCGAGCAGCGGGTCACGAATATCTTATCCGCGTATGCGGGCCACACCCCCGGCGTGAATCCCGACCGCTCCGCCGACGGGCACTTCTATCACTGGTTGAACATTGCGAATGGCTCGCGGGCCGCAGGTTGGGTGGATGGGTACACAACCATTGGTTCCGCGCTGCTGGTGGCCGGCGCTCAATTCGCCCGCAATCATTTTCCCGATAACGCGACGATTGCTTCGCTCACTCACGAGCTCACGACGAGCATCGATTTCAATGCCGCTATTCATCCCAGTCTCAATGGCCGTATCTATCTGCTCATGGATCAAAACGGCGGCGGTGACGGCGGGGCCGTGAATCCTTGGAATGAATTCATGCTCGTCGAAAGCCTCGCCTTACGGCAAATCGGCAACAACGATCGCGCTTTGGCGGTGAAGGACCTCTGGCTCGATGTTGCCAATCTACCGAAGCGAAACGGTACGCTCACCGATAACCCCAGCAGCTACGCCCCCGCGTTTTGGGTGCAGCAAATGCACTTCTTCAACGGCGACTTTCGGCATAGTCCCGAGTTCGAAGCCTACTTCGAGAGCCATCGACAGCTCGACAAGCTGTATTCAAGCAACGTGCTCGGCGAAGCGTTTCGCTACGGGCTAACCGCCGGGGTGAGTCCCCAGGGATACCATGCCGACAAGATTGGCAGCCATCCCAACAACGTCTTTTCCCCCGAAGCGGTCGCCGCCTGGGGCGACATGGACACTTTCCTGGAGTTTTACAACAGCCAGTTCCCCACGTCCGATCCCCGTTACAAATATGGCCTAGTCCGCGAATCGGCTACGCAACCGAGTTGGGTTCCCGGCGACGCGGGACTCGTGGACCATTTGTTCTTGCTCTTCGGGTTGGTCGAAAGCATCGACCCCAATTTCTTCGCCGATCGGGTCTTTCCCGGGATCACCGCCGGCGACTTCGATTTTGACGGCGACGTCGACGGCCAGGATTTCTTGGTCTGGCAACGGGGCGAGTCGCTACGAGGCCCGCTGAACATGACCGACTTGGCCGAATGGCAAGCGAACTACGGAAATTCCCTCCTGGTTGCGGAGACGACCACGGTCCCCGAACCGGCCAGCGTGGTCCTGCTCGGCATGACAGCCATGAGTTGCCTCACGCTACGCCGCCGTCGCGTGTAAAGAAATCGGCCAACGCCGAAACGCGATCAGACGCCATGGAACCGCACCATCCGCTGCGGACCGATCATTGTGCAGATTCCCCTTCTGGCATCAAAGTTTAGCCGCGAGGCGCAGCGCAGCGAAGCCGAGCAGGGAACCCACGTTGTTAGCCGGCATCGTTCCGATGCCGGGGGTTTCGGAGCCTAAACAGATCCAGGGATGTCGTCGCTGTCGCTTCTCAATCCCTGGCTAATGGCTCAGACGCCTGCTCGGCTAGTGGCCGTTGATACCGAATGAGGTGCGGTCGAATATTACGGAAGCAAATCCAGGACTGAACCCGAGGTGATACCTTTCAGCCGCTTGTATGCGACTATGGCCTCATTGTCGGTGAGGCTGGCGACTGCATCAGCAACAGTACGAACTAGTCGCTCTTTCGGCATCGGTGCGTTGTGGACTTCTTTCCAATGTTCAATGACGCTTCTGAATCGGGCAGGAATAATATTCCAGTCAGGCGGTCCCGAAGCTGCATTCATATATTCCTCAAACAGCGAACGCACAATCAATTTGTATCCATGCTGCTGAGTTGCCAAGGCGGGATTTAGAATCACATACTGCCACACGAGTTCTTTAGTAATTTTGACTTGGTTCTGTAACCGAGAATCAACCTCTATTGGTTTCGCAGGATCATTTGTAAGTTTGGTCGCCTTGATGAGCTCGCCTATTTTTTGTGCCTTGAACATATTGAGAAGCATGCGTTGTGCGCTTGAGCCGGTGTACGGTTCGGTGATTGGCGCGCCACGGTATGGGCTAAAGAATTCATGAAACGCCTGCGCAAGATCAGCGTGCTCTGCTTTCTGGATCGGTCCCCCCTTTATCTCATGCCTCTTAAATACAGCGTCGAGGAAAACTTTTCGCTCATCTTCGTACTGAGCCAGTACATGAAGCGGAATCAGCCCCGCACGATAGAAATCTTCCACGTCATGGATAGAATAAGCAATGTCGTCAGCCCAGTCCATTACAGCGGCTTCGACAACTTGATGCTTCCCACCCGGCTTTTTTTCGCGTGCCCAATTGAATTCATGGAGTTCGCTTTCGAATACGCCCCACTTCTTGGAATTCCCTTTCTCATTCCATGTCCACGGATACTTCAAGATGGCGTTTAACGTCCCCCTAGTAAGATTTAATCCCCATTCGTCCGGTTCTCGTTTTTTGAAGATGGGAATATTTGTCGGCATGCGATTTAAGTCGAATCGGACAGCCAACTTGGTGACAATGCGAAATGACTGAGCATTTCCTTCATAACCATCCTCAACGCCGTTATCCCGCACAAGCCTATCTAGCTCCTTCTCAGCTACATGACCAAATGGCGGATGGCCAAGATCATGTGCTAGTGCAGCAGCTTCTGCGATATCAGCATTTAGATTGTCATGCGACGTTGACTGCGCTCCATGGTCTTTGCGAAGCCTCTCTGCCAATCTTCTGGCGATTTGGGCAACCTCAAGGCTATGGGTTAGACGATTGTGGAAAATATGCCCTTCGGTGGGTGTCACTACTTGAGTGACTCCTGCCAATCGCCTGAATTGTTCAGAATAAAGAATGCGATCGCGGTCACGCTCGAATGCGTTACGCTGATCTTCGCCCGTGTCCCAGATACGATCTTCGTATTCAGCCAAGGCGTTCATTCCAGAGATTCAGTCGACGAAAAGCTATTGAGCGGGGCGTGCGCGCACAATTTCTTCAGTGCCTTGATAGTTAGCTTCTCCGCTGTCAACCAATCGTAGCACTGCTGCCCGGAAGTCACCGGCCCGAATGTCATCCAATTGCTTACTAACTCGCGAAAATAGGTCGGGCAATTTGATTGCACCCGTTTGTGGGAGGCACTTCGATGTCGCGTCAGTTGCGATATTTAGTCTCTTCATGTCGGTCATCGTCAAATTCCTCGTGCTGAAGAGGCGGGGCTACATTTCAATAATATACATATTAATAGTACTCGTTCGGTCGGACAAGGTTCGAGAAGCGAGCCCCAATTTTAGCGGTTTCCTTGGATTTCTCATCTTTTTAAGTGGTAGCACCCTCCGAAACAGAAAACTTTGCAATTTCCCCCCACTTCTCCTTCCCTTCGCCGACTGCCACTGCTCACCTTGACCAGCAGCATCTTTGAATGCATCGGCGAAAACTCATCTCCTCAATGCGAGCTTCCCTTCGGCACGGCCGGCAAAAAACTCACTCGAGAGTCGCAATCCTGCAGGGGGGCTTGCTTGAAGGCGGCGCTCCACTCGGTCCGGCCTACATGAATTCCTCGTCCCACGGTCCACAGTCCCATTGTCCACAGTCCTACAGGCCAAGTGGCTAGAGATTAGAGGCTGGAGGCTAGGAAATCCGCTTTTCCCCCCGGCCAAAGATTGTTGTGGCGGCGCGATTTTAAATCGCGATAACGGTGGGAAAAGCCGTCGGCTTTCAGCGATCCGCTCTGTTCATTCGCGGCATCGTCGTGATCGCGGCAATGGTTTTTAGCAATAGAGAACAGGCAAGAAATCTCGTTTGCGCCGGAACTCGCTCCACTCGTTCC
>JBGTEU010000134.1:0-35370 GCA_041747595.1 Bythopirellula sp. | reverse complement strand
AGGACAGCTCGAAGCTGGGGCTGTCCTGGAGAGGCGATCACAAAACCCAATAGAGCGCAGACCAACAGTCCAATCGCTGTCAGAATTGCCTGCATCGGTAACAATGCGGATGCAACGAGCAGCAGGAACCCACTACAAACGGCAACTGCCACGGCGAGCCATTTATCAGGTGGCAAAGTGATTTCAGACTCGGAAGATCTCTCCATCACGCTACCGTAAAACATCCACGGGGCGTGCGCAAGCCCTCATCAGATTCAATAGAATATGAGGTCTCGGACCTAGATCGATATTCGTTCAACGATGTTGCGAGTCACTCGGCGATGCCTGCGATCATAAAGCCGTGTGGTGCGCGGATCGGCATGTCCCACCAGATTCTGCACGTCCTCCAGAGGTATGCCTTGGGATAGCAAGTCGGTGATCGTAGTCACCCGAAACGAGTGGGGCGACAGGCGATCTGACAATCCGGCATCCTTGAGCCGTCGCTTGATCATACGGGAGATGTCATCGGCAGTCATGACTGAAGTTGTCAGCTGCCTCGTACGGCGAATCGTGGTGCGGAACAGCGGTGTTGCTTTGTCGGCATAGTCCAGGCTGCTGGCCTGTAGATAGTCGATGAGGAATTGCTGCAAATCGTGGCGTACCGGAATCTCACGTGACTTGCCCCCTTTCTCGGCAAATCTCAGACAGTACTGGTCTCCAACGCTAAAGAAGTCACCGCGCTTGAGGCGAGCAACGGCGCCAACCCGCGCTGCGGTGTAGATGAGGATACCAGTGATCGCCCGGTCGCGAAGACCGACCTTGTCTGAAACCTTGATGCTGTGGAGTAGGCGCCTCGCCGCGTGCACGCCAATCTCAGGCGTCTTACCTTCGATCACTTGCAGCCGCTCGCCCCGGACCGAGGCCGCAGGATTGAGGACAACAACGTGGCGAGTGACCAGAGTATCGAAAAAATGACGTAAACCAGCCAGGTGGAGCTTCTTGGTGGCCGGGGCGTAATCGAGCGAGTCAAGATAAAGCCCCACATCGCGCGGCGCGATGCGAGTTACATCGATCCCCGATTGATGGCAATGCTCCAAGAAACGTCGCACCGCGTACGAATAGGCGCGCCTGGTGCAACGATTGCGAATCCTGCCGTAGATGAACTCATCCCAGGCGAATTGAGCGGCTGGGCCCGCGCTGGCGATTAGGGACGGCGTCGCGATTCCGCCAGCAATTGCAACTTCGGTTGGTCGCGGCAATGCAGGGACTAGCACGTTTTCCGTCAAGAACTCCTGCTCGGTAGTTCGCGCAGACGTTGCGCTGTCCCTCTTGTTCACTGACATGCCAACTCAATGCTTATCGAACAATCATTCCATTGACTCATGGTCCTCCTCAGGGTTGTTCCGGTGAGTTTCAGTCGTCGTTGCGTCAATGCCGGATAACGTCCTTTGTCATGCCTTAAGCACGGATTTCCAGCAAGAGATATTTTAAGTGAAGAAGTGTCGATGTCAGGGCACATTTTCGGCCGGGTTCAACTTGCTTGGCGAAGGGGGCCATAAAGGGCTAGGGCACCAGCGTGCAATAGGTGGGAAACTTGGATTGCGCCGAAGGCATGCAGGAGAACCTAGGACGCAACTTTACTCTTACTCATACCCGGGGAGGCCGTCGTCGCCCATTTCTACTGCGGAGTCATGAATGTGTTGGAGGCGCTCTTGGCGATAATCTTCGGAGCAATGCGTTCCTAGCCACCGGAAGATGTAGTCGACCAGAGAGTTCACGTGCCGGAGTTCAGGATTCTTCGTCCAGCCGGAAGGTTCAAACCTTGTGAACTCGAACTTGTGAGCTAGAGCTTCGACAGGTACGCCATATTGGAGAGCCAGGCTCGTCAGAACGGCGATGGTGTCGAGCAGCCCCGAGATGGTGCTGCCATGCTTGGCAATCTTGATAAAGACTTCACCTGGCCGACCGTCCTCGTAGAAGCCAACGGTGATATAGCCTTGATGCTGAGCGACTTCGAACTTGTGTGTCACGGAACGCCTGGTATCGGGCAATCGCTGCCGTGTAGCAGTAAATGCGGTGACGGGGGTTTCTAAAGGTTGAGTTGCATTGTACATAAATAGCTCCCCTCGAAAACTAACCTGAAGTGCAAACCGATGCACGCCATCGGCCTCGCTCGGAACCAACCGAGCACGACCGCTGCGCGAACTGTCTACTCGAAGACAAATCGCCGAGTGGCGATAATGAAAGAACTGTTGCGCAAGGCGTAAGACCGTCAAACCCCGCCTCGTCAAGCAAGTCACTCCGCTGACCGCCAGTCAAAGTCACTTGATGCCGGCCGATGTCCCGGCATGCCAGGCCGTGCCGGTCAACCAATCACTCTTGAGCGAACATCGGTGATGCTTTGGCTAGACACCTTGTCAGTCCCAGCACTCGGAGAATGAGAAGGCGATTCCGCAAAGAGTGCCCGTTCCTTTCGCACGGGCGGGTAAGATCACGAAGGAAAACCAGGTCCTACACCTGCGGTGCGTCCTCCGACGATGTCTGCACTTCCACGTCGTCGTAATCGAACGAAAAATCGCATTCGTCACATCGAGTGACGTTCCAGTAGTCGGTGCGATTCGGTCCAATGGCTTCGGACGGAATATCGACAGGTGCTCCACAGCGCGGGCAAGGGACAAAAAACATCGAGCGTCTCCTTTCTGTTATTGGTCGCATCAGTCGCAACCGGTACGGTCTACGAGAACAGAGAGAGGTTTCGGCGGCGCACCCACCTGCACAAAAACCTCTCCGGGATGGACCGTCCATCCACTTAGCTTATTCAAAGCGGCTAGAAACCACTGTCTTCTGATCCCTCGCCGCCAGTCGTGGTCGAGCCACTAGCCGCCTGCTCGAAGATCCAGCTATGGGCCATGTCGACGACCTTCGCTACCAGAGGCAGATCATCTCGACCAAAGCTTGCCGAATCTTTCCACTGGTCACCATCCTTGTAGAGCCGGGTCAGCGTGACGTTGTGCCGCACGCCGCCGTCGGTCTGGTTTTCCCAGACTGCTGCGCGTACGCGGCCCAAGCGGACCTCATGAACAGGCCGTTGTTTGGCCTTGGGCTTACCGTTTGCTGTTGCAGTTGCCATGTCATCTTCTCCTCAAAGTAGAACGGGGAAACAAAACACGTCGGTCACCACACTGGCAACCGACAACTTCTTCGAATCGCACTGCTCACACCGCCAGTGCGAGGAGCGTTCCAACGCGGGCATCAATCTCCACTCGGTCTCCGGCATAGCGGATCGACTGCGTCAGCCGGGTCAGTGCGTCGACGACTGAAAATATCGTGAACGCGCCTTGTTGCTCTGCCATGTCGAGGGCTTGCTTGGCCAAATTGCGGGGGATTTCGTGCTGGGTCAGGACCTTCATCACTTCCTCCGCGTCGCTACCAAGCCGTTCGCGCATCGCTTTGGCAAGCGCCGTCGCGAAACCGTCTCGGCGGGCATCGCGCTTCGCGACCAAGTTGTCGATGATGCGACGGATGTCAAAGAGCCCGTCACGGACATTGGCCGTGTGCTTGCGCTTGAACTCGCAGACTTCGACGGCATCCCAGACGATGTGGTTCTGGCAGACCGCCTGAAACCAAAACGTCTGGATACCCACCGACCGCCGACCGACTTCGCTGTTCCACAGAAAGAACCCGGGGGCGAAGGCCTCGTCACCAATTTCTGTCCAGCCCAGCGGATCAATCAAGAAGCAGAACATGTCCTGCTCACCGCAGTAGAGTCCTGTGCCTCCCGAGACACCCGTTTGAGGTGGTTGGAAGTCGAGCGCCGAATCGCGCACCATTTCCAACAAATCCGCATTCCAGAGTCGCGTATACGACACACCGTGCACGCTGCGAACCAAGTCACCGGTTTGCAGCAATTGCAGTGGCTTATCGCTGGAAGGGAGTGTCTCACGAAGGGCGAGGCTCGCCGTCTGCGGCGAAAGTCGATTGAGGGTCTCCTTGTTGACGCCGGCCATGCGGCACATCTGGGAGAACGACCAATCGTTGAGTCGCGACTCGGGAGCATCTTCGAGCGTCAGCGTTAGTTCGCCGTCGGCGAAGTGCGGCAGCAAGGTTTGCGGCCGTTGCCAGCGATCGATAGATTCCCTTCGTACCTCGCGGCAATGCCGATAGAGCGTATCGAGCGAATCAAAGCACTCGTCGGGCGTCCGACGAAACAGTTCATTATGGGCCGTTAGTAGGTTCGCCATCGTAGAAACTCCTCATGTATGACAGAAAGCGCAGCGGTCAAGGACTGCAACGATCACCTGGCAACGCGCCGGATAATCGTCACCGTCCTCGCCTAGCGACATCTCATAAGGAGTTGCACGACTGCCATGAAATGGAGGCAGCGACGAACCATAAACCTGTCATTGCGCCGCCGTCCTCTGAGTCACCGCTCTTGCGATGGCTCCGGGACGGGGAAACTAGGGTCTGCTCAGATCCAACTTCGAAAAGAGCGAGGGGCGAAAGCGAGTCGTTCAATTCTTTAGCATGGTGGCCAGGAATTGTCACGCACTGGAATGAACTTTCTGATGCTGGCGTGTAATTGCGAATCGATCTGCTGTGTTAGGCGACCTCGCCAAACTGCGGAGGCAGTTCGCCCTCGGGAAGCAACGTGCCGTATTCGCGGGCAGCATCCCGCACGAATGCCCAAGCGCCGTCGGGATGGCCTGCGTCGAGCAGCTCACGGACCACAGCGCCAAAGGTCTGGTCCATCACGAACCAGACGCAACAGGCACGGGGTTGATCAATGCGGCGCAAACGGGCCTGAAGAAAGCGAGCAGTGTGTTCGCCTTCATTGTAGAAGAGTTCCAAGCCGCGAGATGTGACGATGCCGACGTATGCGCAGATCATGTGCGGAACAATAGCACGGGGACGCTACGAATGCAAAAATAAGCTCAGCACTCACTATAGAGGCTCCCTGGGCAATCCCTGCCTGGGGAGCGTCTGCCGCAGGAGACCAACACGTGGAAAGGACTCGCGGCAGCGCGGCAAAGGGCGGAAAGGAGTTCAGAAAGTGCCCGCGTCGCGTTGGAACAATTTAACGATCAGATTCCGATCTGCCAAGTCGAAAGACGTTCGACGCCTATGCAAATGCTAGCCTCCCAGGACCGTGGCGAGGAGCTTGGCCCACAGATAAAGACATCGCATGTTATGATGTCTTGGAAGTCAAGGACATCGCCTGTAAAGTTCTCGCCGACAAACGTTTCATGACATTGCTGGCGAGCTGGTCGAATCCACTCGCCGCAGTGTCAACCTCGATTAGCTGCTGAAACAAAGCTTGCGATCCTATCGCAAACAGATTCACTCTAACCGGGCATTGACCCCAACGCGAGATGCGCACACATAATGACCTATTTGATGACCGAGCATCTGAATTAGCGTTGAGACGTCGTGTACAGGGACAAGGTCAGAGGGCGGCACAGAACACCGGCGTCTTTCCTGTACCAACATACCCCTCCAGAGCTTAGGGCTTTTGCCCTGGGCAGTCTATCGCAATCTATTCGAAATACGACTGCCGCATACTCAGCGCCGTCAATCTGATCGAACGTGCAATTGCAATAACGCGAATACTATGGAACCGAGTTGTCACAAAGAACTCGATCCCACACATGAGGTACCTAGCGTTTCGCAGTTGTCGCTTCAAGAAAGGTCGAAGCACCGGCTATGTGTATGGCTCTGGGTGAGAATACTCTCTGCACTCCGCTGGCCAACTTGGCAACATTCTTCAGTATTATTTTGCATCGCTTGTACTCGATGCTTCCTTCAACACGTAACTGTCCCAGTAAGCTCGTCACTGTTTCGCGTGTCGCACCGATAA
Organism: Bythopirellula sp.; assembly: GCA_041747595.1. Classification (GTDB taxonomy): domain Bacteria; phylum Planctomycetota; class Planctomycetia; order Pirellulales; family Lacipirellulaceae; genus Bythopirellula. The sequence continues at coordinate 29,537 of JBGTEU010000134.1, read as the reverse complement.
GATTGCCCAGATCTTGATGCGACAGTTTGATCCGCAATCGCACACCCTCGGGCGTGTCTTGGCCGAATTGTTCTTCCAGATCGAGAAGTAGGTGGATCAAACGATCGCGTGTCGATTGAAATAAGAGATTTTTCAGCCTGCGTTCGATTCGCTGCCTTCGCATCCCGACAAGCTTTGTGATGGCCAGCGAAACATCCGCGCGAATAGATATGATTCGCTGAAATTCATCCGCAGGGATCATAACGACCGTTGACCGATTGACAGCCTCAACAAACTCATCGCGTTTTTTAATATCCAAGAGCGCTAGTTCACCAAAAATTTCTCCTGGCTCGATGAAGGCCAGAATGGATTCCTTTCCGTCTGGGGAAAGATTGGACACTTTCACCAGACCTTCAGCCACCAGAAAAATGGAATCCGCCTTTTCCTCAGGCAGATAGATGGGCGAACGAGCCGGATATGTGCGAAAACGGCTCCGGCTTTCCAATCGCGTAAACTCTTCCGGTGTCAACTGCTGGAATAGATCGCAATGCTTGAGGTGCCACAGTGTTTCGGACATAAGATAGTTTCCGATGAATTGAAATCTTGCTGGCGCTGAAATCGTCGATTTCGCAAGCCATCGCTGCCAAGAGTGTCTGCCAGCACACAGTACGACGGAGTAAAGTGAGAATCCTTTCTCAAAAAGAAGAGAATTGTGACGATGTCACATAAATTGATGGCGGAACACTGGGCGGCCGCCCGATCCACGCAAGTCATTAAAGCAGAAGTTCGCCACACGGAATGTAAGCAGTCTTACAATGGCAGCATTTGAAATGGCCGACAATTTGGCACTTATGCCAGCAAAAGACCGTCAAGACTATTGCTGAGAAGAGAGATTGCGAACCAATCGTTCGCGCGCTTCGGCCGACAAGGTAATGTCTTTGTCCAGCCCATCGCGCTGGGACTCGTGGACTAAGTGACGGGCTTCAGAGTCGAGATGTACTATGTCCCTGCGGAATCGGGAGCACAGTTTGCACATGCTCAAGTGCATCCACAGGTTCATCTTCTGCCATATCGTGAGCTTCCGATCCAAGGATTGGGAAACCAGCACGGAAACGTCTCGACAATTTAGCATGGTTGGTGTTGCCTTTCTTACCAGCGAGATCTCATGCAATTAGCCAGTCGAGTACGGGCACGATGCAAGAGAACCCATACAGTTGACGTGGTAATCTCCAATTCCTTGCTAATTTCCTCCGTGCTTAGTTCCTCTAGCGTGCGAAGCGTAAAAGCATCGGACTGACGATTCGGCAATCCTTCGAGACAGGTTCGCAGTGCTTGCCAAAATTCTTCTCGTTCCAAAGAATCGAGGGGTCGGAAATCATTGCGGCGATACTCTGCTCGCCAGCTTCCGGTTTCATCAAAGAGGATTTCCGTAATATCTTGCCCCTCCCCGGAATCTATCTGCAGGCCACTTTTTGCATTTCGTCGAAAGTGATCGACGATTTTTCTCTTGAGAATCCCCATTAGCCACGCTCCCTCCGAACCTTTGCCGGAATATTGCGAAGTATGTCGCAACGCCGAAACAAAGGTCTCTTGGACAACTTCTTCTGCGACTTCGGCATTTCTCAATCGAGACATGGCGTAGCGATAGAGAGAGTCACCATGGAGACTCACCCATGCGGCGGGATCGACATCACGTTTTGGCGTGTCAGCCTGAACTTCCATGGCTGCTCCGGAGATTTGACTTGTTCGGCAAAAGTTGATTCTCCTTTGTTTGGCGAATTCCACAAGAGCCAGTGGTGACCGCGAACAGGCTCTATCTGGGAGCCCTCGGCACGTGGGCCATCCGAGTCAAGTTCTTCATATTGCATCGCTGGATGCTAGTTTGACTAGGAGCCTCGATTCCTACGACAACTCGGTTACCAGAGATTTGATTGATCACGACGGTCACGTCATCTCCAATGTAGATGCGTTCGCCTTTTTTTCTTGTGAGAATCAACATGTGTCATCCTTCCTTGCGTAAAGACGCTCTCTTTGCCTGAGTTTTCCCCGTTTGTAGACGATAAATCTGCGGGAACCTTTCTCCGAAACTTTGAAATAGCTAATGAATTTCGTAGATACTTCCGACTGCAAAGTTTCCATGAATGAGTTGAGCGATTGAACTCACAACTCGCCATTTCCGACGAGATCGCCTTCCTCGCGAGTGAGAATCTTACGCAGCGTCACTTTCTCTAGATCCTCCTGCAGGAAGGCTACGTGCCCGTCGCAATACAAGACGTTCACTCCCCCTGGATGAAAGCCAAACATTTCGTCATTAGGTCCGCAATTGTTTGTAGACCACGGACAGGTATCGGGACCTCCTATCGGATTGGAGTTATTGTTAATGACCTCGGAAACGCCGAAGGCATTGTCGGGTTCAGCCCAACGCCAGAACCTTAGTGGGACGCCGTTACTATCCGTGTAGGGCGTCGTCATCGCGACCCCTCTGAATTCCTCACGACGTCCCACGTCTTCCGAAACAGCTACTGTCTGACTGAGTCCATCGGAGATCCTGCTCGCCGGGGTGCCGCCAGTGACTAGGGCTCCCTCCGCACGAGCCGCGCTGTTTCTCTGGCCTGTCACGGGGTCGATATCCGTGTAGTACGTCGGACCATAGTCAGTGGCGCCGTACCCTTCAGTATCAACGGGACTTTCCTTGATGGGATTCGACGGACATAGAAACAGCTCGATCGAGTTTTGCGCGGCTGCGATGTTGTTAGACGAATCCATGTAGCGAAGCTTCAAATCCATTTGCTGCGCGATGTTACCTTGCTCAACATAGGCCAGGATGTAACTAAAAAAAGAGTGAGTATCAAACGTGGTGCTTGCTTTAGTCGTAGGAAAGTCGGGCGGATAACTTGTTCCCTGGCCTCCAGACGGAAACTTCTTCTGACTGTTCTCATAGTTGTGCATGGCGATGCCCATTTGCCGCATGTTGTTCACGCACTGACTCCTCCGCGCGGCCTCTCTCGCCGCTTGGATAGCCGGCAACAAAAGGGCCACAAGCACGCCAATAATGGCGATCACAACCAACAATTCCACTAAGGTAAATCCGTTTTTCGATCCCATTCTGTTCCCTCGGGTTATCATCGTTTTGCTACTCCTCTTACGAACTCAGATAGCCGCAATCGGCCTTAAGCAGCGCATACGGTATATGACGCTCGTTTGGCGATCTGTCTTCACCGATACATTTGCAACGAATCGACAATCGTGTCTTCATGATCAGGCTCGCAATGCCGCGTTGGCCGTTGCCTCATGGCTAGTGAACTGTCAGCAGGCAAAGTTCTCAGTCGTGCCATTTTGAATCGCAGGAATATTGCTGTAGGCGCAACTTATTGTCAGGTTGAGACGTCGCGCTATCCAAAAACGACGATTCGCAAAAGCACGCCGGCCATAATCGCTAAAACACCGACGATAGCGAGCATGATCTTAATTTTCTTTATGGAACATGGGTGGCAACGGACATGATCCACTTCATGGAACTCTTCGGATGGTACTGATGTCGAGATGTCGCAAGCACAATTCTTCAACATGGCACTGACCTTTCATTAATAAGAAATCTTGATCCAATGAGGCGAAGATATTCCCTCTTACTTACCAAGACGTACGAGCAGCTCAAACCTTTCTAGGTTCAACGAAAAATGAGGCGATTCAGTTAGGACCATGATCTGTGTAATCTCGCTTACATACTCTGACAGATCGGCAACACTGGCTTGCAGTTGTTTATTGGCAAACTGATGTCAGTAAGTGAAGCAGATCACTGAACCGCGCTTGGTCGCCGACTGAAAGGCAATTTCAGCAAGCGCAAGAAGAGCGGTCAGAAACGCTCTAAAAGTCGAAGCGTCGGCAAAAGTACTTCCTTGCATTCTCGTCATTCCAAGAATTGCGTTGAAAGGTTCTGACGCGCCGCTCGTCTTCTCCAGCAGAAGGCACGCGGATGTGGCCGTCCCATACTGCGTTGAGCAATCGGAAGCGTATGTCGCAACGTAGCGACTCGCAGCCTTTAATCTCATGGGCGGCGGACAATAAAGGGAGCTTGAAGATGCTCACAAACACGATGAAGAACGTATTGGGTACGGTAGGCCTTATTGCAGCACTGAGTGCGACAGCCTTCGCTCAAAGCGGACAGCGTCAGACAAGTAGTAGGCCCGAAAGGAGTGCGATCGACGTAACAGCCAAGGGTTCCGTCGACCAAACGGTCGCCGGTCTGAAAAAGATGGTCGCCGACAACGGGATGATGGTCATGGGAGAGATCAATCAAGGAAAAGTACTTTCGATGACGGGACTCAAGCTCCAGTCTGAAACGTTCTTTGTCGGCAATCCGAACGTCGGCAAGCAGTTGTTCTCCGAAGAGCCTGGCGCGGGATTGGTTGTGCCGGTCAGAATCAATGTTTATGCAGACAAACTGGGCCGGACGCACGTGCGGTACGTCCCTCCGTCGAGTCAGCTCCAAGAATTCGGAAATGATAAAGTTAACCAAATTGCACAAATGTTGGATGAAAAGCTTGAGAAGTTGATGTCAATGGCGACCCAGTAGTTTTTTGACTCACCTTCCACCTGGGTGGGATGGCTCGCGGTGAGCTGTCCCACCGACTGGAAATCCAGATGTGCTCTATCCGCAAAGAAGAATTGAGTTTGTCGGGACTTGCACTGTTGCTGGCGGGAGTCTCACCGAACATTTTCCCGGCCGCGCAGGCTGGCATTGCATCGATGTCAGTGCTGGGCCTTCGATTGTTGCTCCCTTCTGTAGTTGCTTTAGCCCTGGTTACTGGCATTGCCGCATGGCGACGCCATCGACGCCTCAGCAACCGAATTTTCGCCGGGGCAGCAGCGGGTTTGGTGGCAACTCTAGGTTTGGAAGCAGTACGAGCTACCAGCTTTCACGTTTTTGAGGGGATGCCGGGAGATTTGCCGCGGCTACTGGGCGTACTGATGACGGATCGTTTCATGCTGGGACCGTCGCATTTTTCGGATGTTCTGGGTTGGACCTATCATTTTTGGAACGGTGCGACATTCGGAATCATCTTCGCTGTTGTTTTTGGACGCACTTCGCTCCTCAGTGCAGTAGTCTACGGAGAACTTGTCGGCATGGGATTTTTGATCAGCCCCGCCGTCAGTTCGCTTGGCATAGGATTTATGGGCTTGGAGATGCCCATGATGCCGATCACTGTCGCACTAGCACATCTGGCCTATGGATTAATCTTGGGTGTCTTGTGTCGTAGATGGGTGCGTGATGACGGCTGGCTTTTCAGTCGAACCCAACTCAGCAAACTCTAATGCGGCACCGATCGACTCTCCGGACTCTCCGCAGATCGCAACCGTGCAGACATCGCTAGCAGCGACCCCTTTGTTCTCTTCGCAGTCCGCCGTGTGTATCCGACTGTACAGAGTCATCTTGAAACAGACTGGTATCATCTGCGAGAGCGGGAGCAGCGAGTTCCGGCAGGGCGCAACAAAAGGGAGTTTCAACATGTCGAATTGTGAACAGGACCAGCGAGATCAAAGGGTGACCGATGTGGATCTCGTGGATTCGCTGCGAGAGGCACTTTCCGAGGCGAATGAGGAACTGTATGAAGTGAAACGACGACTGAGAGAGCAGCTCCAAATTGCCGCGCGAATCCACCAACGACTGTTGCCTACCGCAATCGAGCACCGACGTATTGACGTGGACGTCCGATATCTACCGGCAGATACACTGGGTGGCGATTATTTCCAAGTGCGATTTCCGGACGATCCGTCACTCTGTTACATCACCATGTGTCACGTGGCCGGCGACGGCATCGCTCCCGTGCTCTTAGCTTCTCGTATCAGCAGTGAAGCACGGCATTATATCGAAGACGAGTATTGTCCGAGTGATATGGTGCATGCCTTGAACAGCTTTGTCTATGAGCACTTCCATGACGTGGGTAGACGAATTTCATTCATTGCAGCGCGTATTAGGTTGGATCAGCGGACTTTCACGTACAGTGGAGCCGGCCACCCCAGTGGATTATTGCTTCGGCTTAGTGAAGGAGTCGTCGACCGACTAGTCAGTCAGCATGAGGTGCTGGGAGCAAGTCCGACTATTCTTGTTCAAGAGCCTGAACGCACGGTGCAGATGGCCGTCCACGATCGACTCTTCTTCTACGGCGGAGGACTTTTGAAGAATACAGTCCAGAACCAGGCACCGCTGGAAGAGGATGGATTGGCAAAGATCGTGACTGACGCGATGTCATGTGAACTTCCCCAAATGCTCGATGTCATCCTCGACCATGTCCGTCAGCCTGGCTCAAGCCACCCAAGTACCGACGTGGCGTTTGTTGCTGCGGAAATCAAGTAAAATTGATCGAGATTTCATTCTAGCTTATTTCCATGAATGAATCTGTCGACAACGGCGTATTGATAGAAGTACCGTACGATTGCCTGCCAGTTTCTGATATGTTGCTGTAATGCTGGAAATGCTCCATACCGAAGCTGGCATCCGCCTCACATGCTTTGCCGTGATTTTCACGGCCATGGCCATTTGGGAGAGTCTCGCGCCGCGTCGCAAGCTAACAGTCAAACGTCCATGGCGTTGGACGAGCAATTTGGGGCTCGTGTTTCTGAACAGCCTGCTGCTCCGGTTAATCGCACCCCTGGGCGCCGCCGGTGTCGCTCTTTTGGCTGAGAGCCGAGACTGGGGACTGTTCAATGCGATAGACGTATCAGCCTGGATGGCATTGGTACTCAGCGTGCTGATCTTGGATCTTGCAGTCTATTCACAGCATGTGGCATTTCATGCCGTGCCTCTCTTCTGGCGACTGCATATGGTGCACCACGCCGATTTAGATATCGATGTCACCACGGGAAGCCGTTTCCACACGATTGAGATCTTACTTTCATTCGGAATCAAGGCGGTCGTGATTCTGCTGATTGGAGCCCCAGCGGTGGGGGTGGTGATCTTTGAGGTCTTGCTCAATGGCACGTCTATGTTCAATCACAGCAACATACGCATGCCGCTCGTGATTGATCGCTGGCTCCGCATGCTAGTCGTGACCCCCGACATGCATCGCGTGCATCATTCTTGGCACCGCCGAGAAACCAACAGCAACTTTGGTTTCAATTTGCCGTGGTGGGATCACTTGTTTGGCACATACCTCGACCAACCGTCAGACGGACACGAGTCGATGACAATTGGTCTGAAAGAAATACGCGATGAGCGAATTGCCGAGCGACTTCCGAGAATGCTGGCATTGCCACTGACTTTTCGTAGCAATCAACCAGATCAAGAGTGATCGAGCGATGGACTTAGTAGGTTGAGCGATCTTTTTGAGTCTGCTTCCATACTGTTTCGGTATCAAGTTGTAGTACCTTTGCGACCAAAGAACGTCGCTATGAAGCCAGACGTAACCAACAGGAGCAACTGATTAGGCTCCGGCACGGCCACGCTGCTAATGGCCGCCAATGAACCCACCCCATAATTCGCTTGCCAATCGGCGAGGTCGCTGCTGCTTTGTGCTGCCGGCGAGCCACCCCGCTGCCAAATCAAGAAATCGCGGCCATCGACATCGCCGTCGTGGTCAAAGTCACCCAGGAGGCTCGTCACTCGCAAGAGACCAGTTCCGGTGATTACCGACCATTCGAAGTCCGCTCCAGAACCAATAGCGCCGTGCGTTCCCACGAGTTTAGAATTGCCGTCGATAAAGAGCGAGCTGATAACGTCCGTACCATTGAAATTCAAGTCAAAGGTAGCCCCGTCAGCGATGTGGATATCAGCCGCATTGCTGAGAAAGGGATTCTGGATACTTAGGGTTCCGGCCAAGATGGAGGTGTCTCCCGTGTAGTTGGTGGCGGCGGGAACGATCGTTGTGCCGCTGCCTAGCTGGTTGACCGCGACGTTTCCGAAGATGTTGACCGGCACCCCGTTTGCTAGACCGTCGCGCGTGAAGTAGTGGCTGCTCTCGGAGTGGTTGAAGTTCAGCGTCGCGGACCCCAGGAGACCGCGCACCTGGAACGCGTCGAGCGTGCCCGCGGCCCCTCCCGTGCCGATGTTGAGAATGCCAGAACTCCCGCTGTGCTCGCCGATGGTAACGTCGCCGCTGTTAACGTGAATCACGCCGCCGTTTTGCAGGTTGAGCGTGCCGTTGCCACGCTCGCCGACGACGATGACGCTGCCGGAATTGGAGACCGAACCCACGCCGTCGATGGTGACCGTTCCATCCGAGCCGGCGTTGCGTCCGATCGAAAGGTTGGCGTTGTCCAAGGCGCCGCCGTCCAGGACGCTCAATTCGCCGCTGCCGAACCGGCCAACAGCGAGGTCACCCGACCAGAGCGAGCCAGTCCCATCGACGACAGCGGCACCGGTGCTGCCGACGGTCGAGCCGATCGCAGCGCCGGGGTTGGTGTCGGTGGGCGACTGGTTCGACACGGTTCCGCCACCGGTGATCCGCAGCAGCCCGCCGTTGACAATGGTCGACGAGTTGGTGCTCACACCCGTGAGCGTCAGCGTTCCGGTCCCCACCTTGGTGAGCGTGCCGAGAGTGAAAGTCTCGTTCTGAAAAACGGGGCCTGGCTCGATCGTTCCGGCGAACGTGCTGTCGCTATCGTCCACCCCGACGTTGAGGCCGCTGTCGCCGAGGTAGATGCGGCCGTCGCCGGCGATCGAGGCGATCGTGACGCTCGAGTTGTGGGGGCGGACGTCGAGGAAGCCGTTGTCGTAGACTTCGACATGGGCGTTACCTCCGACGGAGTTCTCGGCGAAGGCGATACGGCCGCCGAGCCCGACGCCGCCGTTGGCAACGAGCGTGGCGTTGCCGGCCGAAGCAGTATTAGAGAAGCTCGTCTCACCCCCGCGTGAACCGACGACAACGCCGCCGTGGTTGGTGAAGTGGCCGTTGGCAGCGGTCGCGCTTTCGCTGAAGCTCGTTTCGCCCCCGCCGCGGTTGTTCACGACGCCGCCGTGATTGATGAACGTGCCGTTGGCCGCCGAGGCGTTGACGCCCAACGCCGTCCGGCCAGGAATGGCCAGCGTGCTGTTCGTCGGAGCGTGATTAATGAACGTCGCGGTCCCGGCGTTGGCGTCGTCGAGAAATTCGAGTTGGCCGTTCTGCCCCAGGACGACAGTGCCCCCCGTCGTTTCGTACATGGTTTGACTGCCGGCGGAGGCGCTGTTGCTGAACTGGATAAAGGCAGCTGATGTCCCATTGCCGACGACGAAGTTCTGTGTGACGCCCGAGTCGTTCACGACCCCCGCACCAGAAAGTCGCAGCGGGCCGTTCTCGTGGACCGTCAGCGTGTAGGGGCTCGCCCCTGGGGCAAACGTGATGGACGCGGCGTCGGTCCCGACTCCGGTGATTTCCGAGACGAGCACATTGGTTGCGTTGGAAACGCCGAATGTCGCCGTGTCGAGAAGGCCGTCGGGGAAAATTCCCGTGTCCCAATTAAAATCTTTCCGCCAGTCGTTCGTACTTGGACTAGTCAGCCAAGTGGCATTCAACTGGCAATAGGCGTCCGAAGCATACATGAGTAAAGGCAAAGCACAGAAAGCGATGGCGGGCATTCTTGTACGAAGCAGGTGGAAAAGAGTTGTAGCCATGAGTTGCCCTGCTTCGTTTTTCATTTGGAGGTAAGAAAGATCTACGACTTGCTAATCAACACAAACAGTCATTCTTCGGCGAATGTTACCGACTAGCAAAACAAACGGCACTGTCGTCGACTCATCTCACGATGGAACCGCCTTTTTGACAGCACCTTCCAAATGCATTTTGTTGATCTAGCGAAACGCTGCAATCGTATGAATGACTTCTAGCGGTCTGAGGGTGACGAGATTTTGAATTGATATCAACGACAAGAATTCTACATTTGCATTACCGGCATCCAGGCGTTGCACTAGGTCTCGACTTCGGACTGAGTCAAGATGCTCAACGATGCATCACTGTAAATTAAGCACCAGTGTATTCTGCGACTTATCGCTCGAAACCAAAATGCATCTGTTCATTCTCGATCTGATCGACCATTGATTCGAGAACTTGCAGTTGACTCAGCAATCAAGAGACGACGCAACATGGTTCAGCGAGTAAGTCTGTTTGGCAATGGTGGCAATGTCAACCTTGGCTCGAACGATTAGTCAGAAAACGGTGAAGGGATGATCGCTCCTGGAGAATGCCATATTTGAACTACCACTGCTTTGGGAAGTCGGAATGGTCAAATCCATGCGATCTGTAAGCAGATTTACAGACCATTCCAGTCGGTGCGGCGATACTTTCAAGGATCGAAAGTTGTTTGACGGTTTACCAGTTTCTCAAGGAGCAGCGAATGGACGGAAGGAGCTTTGTGTGGGGATTAGTGCTGACAACATGGATTCTGGGAACCAACTGCTTAGGTGGTCCGACGATTTCCTTAGGCTCAAACGTGCCGGCCGCACAGCGTATCCCCGCTGGAAAAATCGATCATAGCACTTGGGACTCGCTACTGAAGAAATATGTCGACGCCCACGGCATGGTTAACTACCAGGCATGGAAGGATAATGCGTCGGACAAACAGCTCCTTGAGCAGTACTTGGTGCAACTCTCCTCAGCCTCGTTCACTGCCCAAACCCGAACATCGACGAAGCTCGCCTTCTGGATCAACGCTTATAACGCGGTCACGGTCGAAGGAATTCTTCGTGAGTACCCCACGAGCAGCATTCGCAACCATACGGCGAAACTCTTCGGCTACAATATCTGGAAAGACCTTCAACTCATTGTCGAGGGCAAGTCTTATTCGCTCGATCAGATGGAACACGAGGTATTGCGAAAGATGAAAGAGCCCAGAATTCACTTTGCAATCGTTTGTGCCTCGATCGGTTGTCCACGTCTTCTCAATGAAGCGTATGTCGCTGCGAAAACCGACGAACAGTTGACGGTAAACGCGCAAGCTTTCTTTGCCGATCCGACGAAGTTTCGCTTCGATGCGAATCGAAATTCAGTCTCGATATCTCCGATACTAGAGTGGTTTGAAGAGGATTTCGGAGACAGCTCCTCTGAGCGACTGCAGCGGATTGCTCCGTATGTTCCGGCTGCTGCCCGCTCATTTGTTTCTCGTGGTACTGCGTCCGTTGAATACCTCGATTATGACTGGGACTTGAACGATCAATCCAAATTCAGACGTTAAGCGGCTTTATCATTTGCTGATATTATTAAAAACTGTGATGCTTTAAGTTTTTTGACTTGCAACTTTTGAATATCGGAATGTTTACGAATGTCAGACAGCAACCGCCCCCCGAAGCGGCTTAAGATCGGCATCGCTGTCGTTGTTGCGATTGCAATCATCGCGGGCTTCATTCTGTTGCGCGATTTCTTAACGCTTGAATCTCTGGCAAAGCAAGAAGCACAGCTTCGCAATTTTCAGCAACGCCACCCTACGCTCGCGTACGGTCTGGCGTTCGTCTTTTACGCAGCAATAACTGGGCTGTCGTTGCCGGGTGCAACTGTGTTGACCCTAACGTACGCTTGGTTTTTCGGTTTTGTTCGTGGTATCGTACTGGTGAGTTTTGCATCTACTGCCGGAGCGACACTGGCATTCCTTTTGAGTCGATTTCTCTTCCGCAGTTCCATTCAGAATCGCTTTGGAGAGCGGCTCGCAAAGTTCAATGAAATGTTAGAGCGAGATGGCCCGTTCTATCTCTTTACGCTGCGACTTGTTCCCGCCGTCCCCTTCTTCGTCATCAATGCCGTGATGGGGTTGACGCCGATTTCGGCGTGGACGTTCTGGTGGGTGAGCCAGCTCGGTATGCTGCCTGGTACCGGAGTCTACGTCTACGCTGGGGCGAGTGTACCAAGTTTGCAGACTCTCGCGGACGAGGGCATCCAAAGTGTATTTTCAGCCGGTCAACTGACTCGTCTACTCATTGCGTTTGCTCTACTCGGCGTACTTCCCCTCATTGTCCGTTGGGGTCTGCGACGATTTGGTAAGGGGTCGCCCCTGGAAACCTCTGCTTCAAAGTAAAACTTGCCTCCTGTCGACAATCTCAGTAGTACACCTGCGAAGTCCAAAACATGTCAAAGAATCACGCACTGCTTCCCTTCAGTGTGCCTAACCAAGAGCTTGAGGCTCAGGTTCATCCGATTGACTGGGAAAATCCTTCTCCAAGTGGCCGCTATAATCTGGTCGTCATTGGCGCGGGTACAGCTGGCCTCGTCACGGCAGCGGGTGCGGCCGGTTTGGGTGCCAAAGTCGCGCTTATTGAACGCAGTCTCATGGGTGGCGACTGTTTGAATGTGGGGTGTGTGCCGTCGAAGGGAGTGATCAGTGCGGCGCGGATTGCGGCCGCCGTGCAACGTGCGCAGGAGTACGGAGTTGAAGTTCCTAGCGAGATCACCGTGAATTTTGCTGAGGTCATGGAACGTATGCGTCGGCTCCGTGCCCGAATTAGCCCAAATGATTCAGCTCAGCGATTCCGAGAATTGGGCATCGACGTTTATTTCGGGCAAGCGAAATTCATGGATTCCAATTCTGTCGATGTCGCTGGGACTCGCCTTTCATTCAAGCGAGCCGTGATCGCCACTGGGGCGCGTGCTGCAGCACCACCCATCGTTGGATTGGGTTCGGTTGAATACCTGACCAACGAAACCTTGTTTTCGTTGACCGAATTGCCACAACGGCTCGGCGTGATTGGTGCCGGTCCGATCGGTTGTGAGATGGCTCAGGCGTTTGCGCAGCTCGGATCCGAAGTATTCCTTGTCGAAACGACCCATGGCATCTTGCCGCGTGAGGATCGAGATGCGGCTGAGATTGTCCAGCAGTCTATCCTGCGCTCGGGAGTCAAGTTGCTTTGCTGCGGAAAGAACCTCGAAATCAAAAACGACGGTGGAATCCGGCTTACGGTGGAATCACACGGCCAAGGGTATGACGAGTCCATCGACAAGCTGTTGGTATCGGTCGGTCGCTCTCCCAACGTCGAGAATCTGAATTTGGAATCGGTGGGCGTGGAATATGACAAAAAGGGTGTGAAAGTTAACGACCACATGCAGACGACCAACCCCATGATCTATGCGGCTGGCGACATTTGCTCGCCTTACCAGTTCACACATGCCGCTGATTTCATGGCGCGGATCGTCATTCAGAACGCTTTGTTCAAGGGCAGGAAAAAGTCGACTTCTCTGGTGATTCCCTGGTGCACCTACACCTCGCCCGAAATCGCTCACGTTGGTCTGTACGAGGGACAAGCCAAGGAACAAGGCATTGATCTCGACACATACGCGCAGGAGTTGCATGAAGTTGATCGGGCAATTCTTGACGGAGAAGAAGACGGTTTCGTCAAGGTCCACGTGAAGAAGGGGACCGACACCATTGTCGGCGCCACGATTGTCGCGTCCCACGCGGGGGATATGATTTCCGAGATCACTCTCGCGATGACTCACGGACTGGGGCTGAGCAAAATTGGCAGTACGATCCATCCCTATCCAACCCAGGCTGATGCGATTCGCAAGCTAGGTGATCAGTACAATAAAACTCGGCTAACTCCCTTCGTTAAGAAGCTCTTTAGCAAATGGTTGCAATGGACGCGGTAGATGGGGGTGCGCAACTAATTCCGGCACGCACGAACTACGACATGGTTATCGCTTGACAGCAGACAACCCAGCCTCGGAAAATGGTGTGGCCTCGCATTTTCACGGCGATCAGGGTGATCGCTACCGTCTCTCAGGGTGGTAAATTCCTGTTATGCAATCCATAAGCAAGATGCGTGCGTGCGTGATAACCTTTGTTATGATTGCTTTTGCCCTTGTCGCATTCGCGCCGGGAGTGCGGGCATGCACGATAGCTGTACTGAACTGGACAGAAAACGCCGGAATGTGGGCGCCGGCAGTGCTTGTTCTGATCTATGTCGTCGCAACAATTGGGATGATTCCAGGCACGTTATTGACGCTTGGGGCAGGGGCAATCTTTGGACTTTGGATTGGCACGTTGTCTGTAGTGATTGGCTCCAACTTGGGAGCAATTGCCGCATTCGGGCTTGGACGCACACTGATGCGCCATTGTGCAGAAACGATGGTTGCGAGAAATCGAAGTCTTATTGCGCTCGACCAAGCAGTGGCGGGAGAAGGATTCCGCATCGTATTGCTTTCAAGACTTTCGCCGTTGTTCCCGTTTAACCTCCTCAACTATGCGTTTGGGATGACAAGCGTCTCGCTTCGCGACTATGCCTTGGCTTCTGCTGTCGGAATGCTTCCGGGAACGGTACTTTACGTCTACTTGGGCGCCGCTGCCGGAGGTCTAGCTAAGTTGACGGCTGACGCCAGCAGCAGTGAAACATCGCGACTCTCGTTCACAATCGGGCTGATCGCAACGGTCTTCTTGACCCTTTATCTTCACCGGTTGGCAGGAACTGCACTGGCAGGTCATGATCTGGTCGGCACTTGTGATTCCGCCCCTGCAGAGAACAAGCCGATCGCGGAGCAAGAAGTGCTCACTCTCAGTGATTGACCGTGCGACCATTCTTCTCGGCTGGACAACCTCGGTCGAGCCACTCCAGGATTGCCGACTGTTCGGCAGTCGGGTAGTTGATCCCCAGCAGCTCTTCCCTAAGAGCGAATAGATTTTCAACCTCGTCAACGTCAGTCAGGCAACTCAACTCCAGGACTTCACCTGTGAGCCTCAGATTTTCAACAAGCTGTTTGGCAGTCGAGTCCGAGCTGTACGCGATGTTGGACCAGGTTGCGGGAGAGAGTTTTATGTTTGAGCCGACCAGATAGAAACCTCCATCAAAGCTGCGCCCGATGACGTGAGCAAGGCGACTTCGGGAGTCCATAAGTTTTAGTAAGGTCGTTTCCAATGTCGTGGATTTTAATTGTGGGGCATCAGCTCCGACAGCGACTACAACTGAGTATTGCTGCTGCAGTTCGTCGAAGATACTTGCAATGCGGGTGCCTAAGCCACCATCACCTTGCCAAAGGCGCGGAAACTGTTGCCAAAGTGGATGTGACAGCCCTTGTTCTTCGGCTACAGCCCAATAAGGATGGACGCCCGTAGCTAGTGCCACTTCGGTGACAGTTGCTTCAACCGCCGCCACGGAGAGTTTGTAGAAATTCTCACTCTTTTGGGTGCCTAGGCCCGCGGCGAGCCTCGTCTTAATGGGTGAGAGTCCGGGAGTCTTTACAAACACGGCAAGTGCAGCAGTCTTTCTCGTCATCGCCTTTGACTCCACAGAAGCGCAACCCACTGTGGGAGAGCTTGATACCACGTTCGTCCAAGATTCCGCAGAGTTGTAAGCAACCAGCCGCTCTCACGATACCTGCGTGAACTCGTGACAATCGTCGCATTCACTTCGCAGAGGGGAACACGCGCCCGATGCGCTGCCCAAACGAGCAGATGATCTTCTCCGTAAGGCACGGACTCATTGAAACTGCCAAGTCGAACGAATGTCGCACGACTTAGGCAAAGGCCCTGGTCTCCAAAGGGCAATCTCAACACCCGCGAGCGGAATCGCACCCCTCTCGTATTCAGGTTCATACTTCGAGGTCCGTCGTCCTTGAATTCCAATTGAAAGTAGTGCACAGCCTCCGGAGCGGACTCAAGTGATTGATCAAGCGCCTGCAAGGCTGATGAAGTCAACTCACTGTCCGCATGCAGAAACCAGAGAAATGAATTTGAAGTTGCCGCGACTCCTTCGTTCATCTGTCGAGCGCGCCCGACGCATGTTGAAATCCAGGAGACCTGGCACTGAATTCCGCATTCCCTGACGATCTGTTCTAGTTGGGAGGGTGACTGGCTCGTCCCCACAAGCACAACTTCAGCCTTCGTTGGCAAATCGCTCAGGCAACCGAGGATACGAGGCCATGAGGTTTCGTCGGGACCGATAGGAACGATCACCGTTAGGTCTGCTAGCGGTCTGCGTCGAACCTTGCGATTGTCATTCGCCAAATCGAGGCCGGCTTTGAGATCCGGTGTGAGAGTTTCCATAGCAGCCGCCAGTATTCGAGAATTTCCGAGAGCGTCAGTTTACTTCTTAAATGCCTTACGAATTGTAGGGAACTTCACCGATCCAGAAAACTTTTTTCGATACGATCGCAAAGTCGAAGTGAACTGGCGTGAGTCATTTTGTGCGATTACTGAAAATATCGAGAACTGTGATTACTCATACAGAGTAACGGGTAGAGCGGAGGCGATGATAGAGAGTAGTTGCAGAGTCACTTCGATTTGCGTCTCAAGGATGAGAAAGAAAGGACAACGGCATGAAGCCGCCAATATTTTACCACGGACTGCTCGTGGGTATCGTACTCATGAGCTTAGGAATGAGCGGTTGTGCTAGCCGCCCCGGTTGCTCCGGCGGAAGTTGCGGCTGTGCAAATGGCAGTTGTAGGAACCCTTCTTATGCTGGAGCGGGTTACACAGACTCGTCCTACGGAAGTGGTTCCGGCAGAGTCGAAACGTTTTCAGGTGGGTCAGGCACTCGGTAGACCGACGGCGTGACGGGCAGTAATTTTGCGGCCTTGTTGAAGGTTCACTCGGTGTCCGAGCCATCCAGGTTTGGCGTACTCCATGTCCAATTTCGCCTTTCCCTACTCGGACACCGAGCCTTCTTGCCGCCGTATCGCATCGATCGACCGTTCGCTCCAGGGCGTCATCGTTATCATCCCAGCGTTGAATGAAGAGAATTCATTGCCACTGGTTTTGCGAGACCTGCCTCCCGTGGGTCGTGTAATAGTTGTTGACAATGGTTCGACCGATAACACTACGCAGGTAGCTCGTCAGCTTGGGGCGCAGGTCGTGTTCGAGGGTCGCCGGGGATATGGTGCAGCCTGTCTCGCTGGTTTGGCAGCAGTCGAACGTGCAGTGCTTGCCGGTGCGCTTAGTAAGCCCAAAGTGATTGCATTCCTCGATGCTGACTACAGTGATCATGCCGACCTCTTGCCACTACTTGTCGCGCCAATCCTGTCCGAGCAGGCAGATTTCGTTCTGGGAACACGCCTGCTTGGCCAACGTGAACCTGGAGCGATGCCTCCGCAAAGTGTGTGGGGGAATCGATTCGCTTGCTTCCTGATACGCTGCTTGTGGGGAGCCTCTTTCACCGATTTGGGACCGTTCCGAGTTATTCGCTACGATGCACTCGAATCACTGAAGATGACGGATCAGAGTTTTGGCTGGACGATTGAAATGCAAATCAAGGCCGTAGCGGCAGGGCTCCGTATCAAAGAGATTCCTGTGCCTTATCGATGTCGTATCGGCCAAAGCAAAATTAGCGGCACGCTTATTGGTTCAATAAGAGCAGGTGCAAAAATTTTATACACCATCGCCAAATACAGCTGTAAGAACTTGCGATCCACGAGATCCTTACTCTGGAAAGCATGATTTTTGAAGTCCGGCGCGACAGCTAGACATGGGGTGGAAGTCGAGAACGTAACAGTTATTTGAGCAAAGATCTACAGAACAAGACAAGCAACCCTGTGAGAAAGCAGATGCGCTCCACATGACTATAATTCGCGGTTCAAATGAAGCTTTCGGAAAACCAGGTATCGAACCCCGCTGGACCCAAGGGAATAAAGATGGAGTGGGAACGGCCTATTCCGCGGACAGTCGAGTCTGGTTTACGCTCTGGAACGGAGTTGTCACCGAAGTCTACTATCCCACCATCGATCGACCTCAGATTCGAGATTTGCAGTATTTGGTGACCGACGGCGAGAGCTTCTTTCACGAAGAAAAACGACACCTGATCTCCGAGACGAAGCGTTTTCCCGATCACACCCTTGGTTACCGCGTCGTGAACTCCGACCCAGAGGGGCGCTATCGGATCATCAAAGAAATCATCGTCGCTCCACATTTGCCTTGCCTGGTTCAGCATACGCAACTTGAAGGGGACGGCGACTGCCTCGCCAAGCTGCGGCTTTATACTCTTTGCGCGCCGCACCTTCAGGGTGGAGGCTGGGGAAACAATGCTTATGTCACCGAGGCCTTAGGCCGCGAAATCTTGGTGGCGGAAAAAGGGGGCCTGTGGCTCGCCTTAGCGGCCTCGATTCCCTTTTCCCGCCTGTCCTGTGGGTACGTGGGGCAAAGTGACGGCTGGACCGATCTGGTGAATGATTACCAGATGGATTGGGAGTTTGATCGGGCAACAGATGGAAACGTAGCGCTGACCGGTGAACTCGCGCTCGAAGGAAAACGGCAATTCACGTTGGGGCTGGCCTTCGGCGAGGGACTTCACAGTGCCGTGACCTCCCTTTTCCAGACTTTGGGGATGCCCTTCGAAGAACAGAAGAAAAAGTATGTCGCCCAGTGGACGCGCCCCTGCCAGAAACTCCTGCCACTGGAAAAGGTATCCTGTGATGGCGGCAAGCTCTTTGGAGCCAGTTATAGCCTGTTGATGTCGCACGAGGACAAGACTTTCCCGGGCGCCTTTATTGCGTCCCTTTCAATCCCCTGGGGTGAGGCCAGGGGGGACGAAGACATGGGAGGCTACCACCTCGTTTGGACCCGAGACATGGTGAACACCACCATGGGATTGATGGCCGCGGGGAATGTCCAAGCGCCTCTGCGAGCCTTAATCTACCTCGCTGCCAGCCAGCGCCCGGACGGCGGCTTTCCGCAGAACTTCTGGTTAAATGGAGAGCCCTACTGGAGTGGAATTCAGCTCGATGAGGTGGCTTTTCCGATAATGCTCGCCTGGCACCTGGACAAACGAGGTGCTCTGGAGGACTTCGATCCTTACCCGATGGTCCTCAGGGCGGCAGGGTTTTTGATTCGCAACGGCCCGGCAACCGATCAAGAGCGCTGGGAAGAGGCCTCCGGTTATTCCCCCTCGACACTCGCCTCGAACATTGCGGCGTTGATCTGCGCTGGGGCTCTGGCTCGCCAGCGCAAAGACAACGATACCGCACAATACCTTGAGGAATACGCCGATTTCCTGGAGTGTCACGTCGAGCCCTGGACTGTCACCACCGCAGGCACGTTGGTGCCCGACTTTGCCCGACACTTTATTCGAATTCATCCAGTGCGAGTGAACGACACCACCCCGGAAGAAGATCCGAACAACGGCATGCTGGCCATCGCGAATCGGGGACTTGGCAAACAGAGAGAATTTCCAGCCAAAGAAATTGTAGACGCGGGTTTTCTGGAACTCGTGCGCTACGGTATTCGCAAGCCGGATGCTCCCGTGATCCTCGACTCGCTGCGCGTCGTAGACGCAGTTCTCAAAGTCGATACTTCCTTTGGTCCTTGCTGGCGGCGTTACAACCACGACGGATACGGTCAGCACCAGGATGGAAGCCCTTTCCAGGGCTGGGGAACGGGGCGCGCGTGGCCCCTGTTGACCGGCGAACGGAGCCATTACGAACTCGCCGCCGGCCACGATGTCTCACCATTTATTCGGGCAATGGAGGGCTTTGCTTCGATCACGGGATTATTGCCAGAGCAAGTTTGGGACAAACAGGATCGGCCTGAAATCCACATGCTCAAGGGCCGCCCCACCGGATCGGCCATGCCACTGATGTGGGCCCATTCAGAATACGTTCAATTGCTGCGCTCCGCGTTAGATGGAGAAGTCTACTCACGGATCCAGCCCGTAGCCGAGCGGTATCTACCAGACAAGAGGAGATGCAAAAAACTTGAAGTCTGGAAACCCAACCGCCAGCCACGGCAGGTGAAGCGAGGTATGACACTCCGCATTCAAGCGCCCACTTCGTTCCAGCTTCGCTGGACCCTGAATGATTGGCAGACCATGAATGACGTGACTTCCCAACCCACACGTGTGGGCATCGAATTCGTTGACATGCCGATTAACTCCAATCAGAAGGCTCCCGTCCGCTTCACCTTTTTCTGGAACCGAGAAGAACGTTGGGAAGGACGGGATTATGAAGTCAATGTCGTGGGCTAAGTCGGGAGGAATCGAATCCGCGTGAAGTTCTTGCTCGCGATAGCTGTGGTACAAGCGGGGATTTACGGCGCGATTGCCTGGTTGTCGGACGCGTTTGCGTACGGCACGAATGAACAGGAGCGACCGATTTTGCCCATGCTGGCAATGTGGGGGGCGAGCTTCGTGCTTTACATCGCAGCAATTCGAGTTGTCGTGCGCACTCCGTCAACGCGACTACTCACTTGGGCCATCGTCGCACCAGCGATTCTATTTCGCGGCATGCTGCTCCCAACATCGCCGATTTTGGAGGTCGATATTTATCGTTACCTCTGGGATGGCGCGGCCACTGCCCGCGGCGTCAATCCTTATCGCTACAGTCCAGCTATTGTTTCCCATGCCGATGGCAATCAAATCTTGCCGACTGAACTCCGGAAGCTAGTCGATCTCCGCGATCAATCTCCTGCCATGGGTGTGATTCTGAGCCGAATTCATTTTGCGGAACTGCCGACCGTCTATCCTCCCGTTAGTCAAAAGATATTTGCCTTGGCAGATCACTGCAATCCGGCAAATGCATCTGTTTGGACACGCATGCTTTTGATGAAGTCGATCCTTGTACTATTCGACCTTGGCACTTGTGTTGTGTTGGGATCGCTATTAACCGTGTTGGGAATGCACTCAGGCTGGATCATCGCTTACGCCTGGTGCCCGTTGGTACTCAAAGAGTTCGCCAATTCCGGTCATTTGGATTCGATAGCAGTTTTTTGGACCACGGTGAGTGTGTGGTGGGTCTTGCGAATGATGCAGGGGGGTAGGGGCTCATATCTTGCCGCGACATGTGGTGCGGCTCTTTTTGCACTAGCAATTGGTGCGAAGCTCTATCCCATCATTCTCCTGCCTGTCATGGTGGCAGGTATCGCCGCAAGGGTCCAATGGCAACAAGCCCTCTACTTTTGCCTGATGTCGGTCATTTTCGCAGGCTTGTTAGTTGCTCCCATGCTGATCACACACCCTGTCAAAGTCGCCGAGCCTTCCATCGCGACTTCGCAAGATTCAGGGCAGGAGACCGGTCTCCGGGCATTCTTGACCCAATGGGAAATGAACGACTTTCTGTTCATGCTGGTCAGCGAAAATTTGCGACCGCGAAATGAAAATGATTCTCGCCCACCAGTATGGTTTGCGGTCGTCCCTAACAGTTGGCGTTCAGGCTTGGTCTTCCCACTGGCAAGGATTCTCGGGGCCGATAGTAAAACAACTTCATTCTTGGCTGCACGAGCATTAATGACTGGAGTTTTCGGCGTCATTAGTCTGGCCCTCGCGTGGCGTGTCTACCAACGTCGAACATTGGACTACTTTCTCGAAGCGACATTTCTGACGCTCGCTTGGTTTTGGTTACTATCGCCTACGCAGAATCCTTGGTACTGGACATGGGTCCTGCCGTTCTTGCCGTTCACTCGTGGTCGGGCTTGGATCGCTGTATCCTGCATCGCCTTCATTTACTATCTGCGATTCTGGTTCAGCTATCACCTCTCAGACACTCATATTGTCGGCACACCATACACCGGCCCCCAATTCTATGATTTTGTTATCATGTGGTGCCTGTGGATCCCTTGGTTGGCGTGGCTGACGGTTTTTGACAAACAAAACCCATTTTCTTGGAAAGGTTCCGCCGAGAGGGCCGTCATGACTTTGTAGGCGACTTCACAGAATGCACTTTGCGAAACAATTAGATTGAATCGTTTGAGTCGGGATCACGGCATCACAGGAGACGAACATCGTAAAGCCGATATGAGTAGCCAAGTTACCGAAGCATCTGTTTACGAACGTTATGCGATCGCGGCCAATCAGATGGAGCCTGCGCTGTGCTGCCCCATCCAGTATTCCGCAGACTTCTTGACCGTGATTCCGGATGAGATTCTGGAGCGCGACTATGGGTGTGGTGATCCGACCGCTTTTGTCCGCCGTGGGGAAACCGTGCTCGATTTGGGCTCCGGAGGTGGCAAGCTCTGCTACATCCTAGCCCAAGTCGTTGGCTCCGAAGGCCGGGTCATCGGTGTCGACTGCAATCAGGAGATGCTCGCCTTAGCACGTCGCCATCAGCAGACGGTTGCAAACCGTCTGGGCTACAGTAACGTCGATTTCCGTTATGGCCTGATCCAGAATTTGAGTCTTGATTTGGATCAGTTGGGTCGTAAGTTGGCACAGCACCCCGTCCAGAGCCCGGCGGATTGGCTGTCGCTGAGACATTTGGAAGAACGCCTGTGTCAGGAACGACCGCTCGTACCTGATGAATCTGTGAATTGTGTCGTGTCGAATTGCGTGCTCAATTTGGTCCGTCAGCAAGATCGTCGCCAACTCTTCAGTGAGATTTTTCGAGTCTTACGCCGTGGCGGACGGGCTGCCATTAGCGATATCGTTTCTGACGATGATATACCTGAAACGCTTCAGCGAGATGGCAAGCTTTGGTCAGGCTGCCTCTCAGGTGCCTTCCGCGAAGACCGCTTTCTCCAGGCATTTGAAGAAGCAGGCTTTCATGGCATTGAAATCGTCAAGCGGCAGCGCGATCCTTGGCAGACCATCGAAGGCATTGAGTTTCGTTCAATCACTGTGGTTGCGTATAAAGGCAAACAAGGCCCTTGTCTGGAAAGAAATCAAGCGATCATTTATCGAGGCCCCTTCAAGAAGGTCGTGGACGATGATGGCCACACTTTTTTGCGTGGCCAGCGCATGGCCGTCTGCGACAAGACATTTCAGCTCCTGCAGCAAGAACCCTATACTGAAATGTTCGACACCGTCGAACCGTTAACGTCTGTTGCCATAGATGCGGCCGGAGACTTCAATTGCCGGCGGATTGCTGTTCGGCATCCACGTGAAACGAAAGGGCTCGACTATGCGTCGACGTCTGAGTCGATAGGTCCATGCGGTGGCGAAAACGGTGCTTGCTGCTAGTTAGCTAAAACTGTCGAGGGCATCTTGATGACCCTCAGATAATCTGCTTAGGAGGTGAGAGATCATACAACTATCCCTACTTCGACAACACAGCCCTTTGGCAGCCGCCTCGCACCAACTCGCTATTTTGGAATCCGATGACAATCCTGCGCTACCACGATTCCAGACCATGCTGGCGGACAAAGGTTTGCATCCGCTTCAGTCGCAGGGCATTCAAGTACTGCAGATCAACGTCGGTAAGCTTTGCAACCAAACATGCCGGCATTGCCACGTCGACGCAGGCCCCGATCGTCGTGAAAGTATGTCTTGGGATACAGCAGAAGCCGTCATTCGCGTCTTGAGATCGAGTGATATCGCGACTCTCGACATTACAGGCGGTGCCCCTGAGATGAATCCCAATTTCTGCTGGTTGGTCGAGCAAGCTCATCAACTCGGAAGAACGGTTATCGACCGCTGTAATCTCACGATTTTGGTCTCCAAGGGCTACGAGTATCTGCCTGAGTTTCTGGCAAAGCGCAAAGTAGAGATCGTCGCCTCGCTCCCGTGCTATCTAGAAGAGAACTGCGATAGTCAGCGCGGTGACGGCGTCTTCCGCCGCTCCATTGAAGCCTTGAAAGCACTTAACCAATTAGGATACGGTCAGCTAGGCAGTCGCCTTAAGCTCTCTCTGGTCTTCAACCCGCTGGGGCCATCCCTGCCGCCCTCGCAAGCCACATTAGAAGAAAAATATCGTAGCGAACTTCGCGAACGGTACGGCGTGGAGTTCACAAGCTTGTACACGATCACCAATTTGCCAATCAGCCGCTTCCTCGACGATCTTTTGCAGACTGGGCAATATGAGAATTACATGCAGAAACTGGTAGACGCTTTTAATCCTGCCGCAGTTGCAGGCGTTATGTGTCGGTCGATGCTCTCGGTAGACTGGCTCGGCAATCTCTACGATTGCGACTTCAATCAGATGCTCGGACTGCAGATTAACAGCCCGAGGCAGGCCACGATCCACAATTTGAAAATTG
This sequence comes from Bythopirellula sp., assembly GCA_041747595.1. Taxonomy (GTDB): domain Bacteria; phylum Planctomycetota; class Planctomycetia; order Pirellulales; family Lacipirellulaceae; genus Bythopirellula. The sequence continues at coordinate 5,777 of JBGTEU010000134.1, read as the reverse complement.
AAGAAGTTCTTGAAAGGAAAATCGTCACGGGGCGCCATTGCTTCGGATGTACAGCGGGAGCTGGCTCAGGTTGCCAAGGCGCTGTGACGAAATGACGTGCAATAAGACAGGCGTTTTCATTCTAGCTGGCTAACACAGCCCGCATGACTCAGGCTGCGAATGACCTTAAATCGACCCTAGTTTTAGATTTGTGGAGTACACCAAATGCAGAGATTACTTTCAATCTTAACTTCGTTTTGTGCCTTGTCTGTCTTAGGATCGTTGTGTGTCGCCGTCGAGCCACGGGTGGCCAAAGAGGCAGGGCAGACCGAACCTCTCAAGTCAGGCGTTAAGATTCCTGAAGTCGCCGTTAAGAATCCAAAAGGTGAGACCGTCGAATTGTCGTCACTTCACAAAGAACGACCCGTAGTTTTAGTGTTCTTTCGTGGCGGGTGGTGCCCCATCTGCACTCGCCATACAGGTGATCTGATCAAGATTTATCCACAGGTGAAGGAATTAGGTGCGGAACTTGTGGGCATTAGCCCTGATGACATTGCTCATTCTCAAGAGAACGTCGCCGACAACTCGATACCCTTCCAGATCCTCTCGGATGCCGATGTCACGGCAGCCAAGGCCTTTGGCTTGGCATTTCAAGTCGATGATGAAACGCTCGAAAAATACAAGGGGTTTGGGATCGATTTGGAAAAGGCCTCTGGATTCGAGCATCATGTTCTGCCCGTGCCGGCAGTCTATATCGTCGATCAATCAGGCAAGATTGTTTTTGCTCATAGTGACCCCGACTATCGAGAACGATTGGATACGAGTCGCATCATCAGTGAATTAAAGAAGATGAAATAATCCACAGCTGCGGCATGTGATTTCCTCGTGTTCTGGAACCACTGCTCAGAGTATCTCTCTACAATGGGGAACGACTTTCGTTATGGCGACGACCCTTGTAGCGCTGGCAGTAGTACTCTTGGCTTACTCGAATGGTGCCAACGATAATTTTAAGGGAGTAGCCACTTTATTTGGCAGCCACACTGCGAGTTTTTCAAGAGCGCTCGCATGGGCGACTTTAACGACGCTCCTCGGCTCGCTGATGGCAGTATTGTTGGCAAGCGAACTGCTCAAGAACTTCAGCGGCAAAGGCCTGGTTCACGAATCTCTCGTTGCAAACGCTGATTACACCGCTGCAGTCGCACTTGGCGCAGGTTTGACCGTGCTACTTGCCACTCGCCTCGGCATGCCCATATCGACAACCCATAGCCTGGTTGGCGCACTTGTGGGTGCTGGCTTGGCAGCGAATTCCTCAATTCAGTGGGATCGTTTGGGAAGCAGCTTTTTTCTTCCTCTACTCTTGAGCCCACTCTTGGCTGTGCTGGCAACCATCATCGTTTATCCAGTCTTCCGGATAGTTCGGCAGAGCCTGGGGATCTCGGCCGAGACATGCCTTTGCGCGGGGAATCAAGTCCTCGAAACAATTCCTTTAGCCGACCACTGCATCGCTCTACAACGAGCTGAGTTCTTAACTGTTCAGCTTGGTGATCGCGTGACCTGCCAGAATATCTACCGGGGAGAAGTTTGGGGCATCGAAGCCAAAAGCATGTTGGATGGAATGCACTTTCTCTCGGCGGGCGCGGTGAGTTTCGCCCGTGGTCTTAACGACACCCCCAAGATCGCTGCCATGCTACTGGTCCTTCCGCTGTTTCATGGCTTCGCTGGAATGGCAGTTGTAGGCTTAGCCATTGCCGTTGGCGGTATCCTCAACGCACGACGTGTTGCCGAGACGATGAGTCAACGAATTACTCCCATGAATGCCGGCCAAGGTTTTACGGCTAATCTTGTGACCAGCGCGATCGTGATTGGAGCAAGCCGTTTTGGCATGCCAGTTTCTACTACGCATATCAGCTGCGGGGGATTGTTCGGTATTGGAGTCATTACCGGTCAGGGACGCTGGAACACCATTTTGAAGATATTGGTTGCCTGGGTGACGACATTGCCTTTGGGCTGTGCTTTGGGAGCAGTAAGTTATGCAGCGATTACGTCGCTGCGAACGAGGGAGACAAGCCAGCCTGCGTTTGACGAAACGGCTGTCGACTGGAAACATGACGAGCAGCATCTCCTTGATGGCCTCAAACGGGCTGTGGAGTTTCATCGCAGCTTCTCACAAACAGATCTCAAGTCCATCGGCCGCACATTGGAGCACTTTCGTAATCTCCCCACAGCAGACAAGGATCGGCCTTCACTTCCGCGATTTCTTGTAACGCAGCAGAGCTTTGTAGACCAAATAACTGGTTCGCAACGAATTACAGCCGAACAGGGTTTTGCTCCGTTTACCGGTCGCTGGTTCGGGACGTGGGAGCACATGGATGTCGACCACAATTGGAGTGAGACATTTACAGTGACCATCCCGATGAATGTCGCCGACGAACTTGAAATCGAACCCGAGGCACAAGTTCAATATGCGTGGATTGGCGACGGGTTTGGCTGGAACTATTTGGTGACTCCGATTGGCAGAAGCAGTCAAATCGTCCTAGGACATGTTTATCATGTCCAACCAGGTGAGCCAGCCGTCATCGGTTCTGAGTTTCCCCACATGGGATACCTCGACGGAACGGGCCGCATCATTTGGATAACGACAGGCTGCATTTTTTTTGAAGAGATTATTGGTGGGACCGACAATGAAGATAATCGCTATGTCATCACGGGATTTAATACCTCATTTCACGGCGAAAGTGTTAATTTACCATCGGAGGCGTTCCAAGCTATCTACACTCGCTCATCAGAGAACCGTCCGAGATGGATTACATATGTGCTCGACAAGACTGAAGCTCGGTAGATTTCCCATTCGGCATCTTCTTTGAAAATGATCCCAAATACAGGGCCGACATCCTCAAGCTAGGCCTTAGGACTCCAATTGATGTGGAGGCCAATCTGTCTCTACCACTTATGTCAATTGCGTCCCAAGGAGTTTGTTTCGCCGCTAGGAGTCGCACTAAGTGCGGGAGCTATACGGTAATAAACACCTTCAACACGTAGACTTTTCGAGAGCTATCATTCGTGTGAAGAAATCCCTCGCCGACGCAGTCTCCAGTATAGCACTCCCCCGCATGCCAAGAATGCCGCTCCGACAATTCCGAGTTGAGCCCAGGCACTAGTGAGTAAAACTTTATGCAGTAGTGAGTTGTGCTGGTCGGTCGTTTCTGGCAGCTGACCGGTGTATTTGGCGACGTGATGCAGGAAGCTGACCGCCAGTGATTCCTTGGGAATCTCCTGATGGCACGCAAGGCACGTTCCCTCCCGTTTGATGAGAGCAATTTCCTTGGCGTTGAAAGCCCGCGACAGTTGAAAGTGATGGCCGACGGTTGCGAGCTGGTTTCCTGACTCGTCGACAATTTGAGACCAATCGTGGTCGAGTCCCTCAATCGGCTCCATTTGCGGGCGTGCTTGATTCGAGAGAATCTTGCCATCGACCGTCTCAAGGTCAACATAGTGCCGTTCGTCCCACGGTCTCGTTGAACCGATGCCGAGACCAAGGGCTTTGGATGTACTGTGGCATGATTCGCAATTCCGTGCGTTCTTAGTAATCGTATGTGGCTGCGTGGGGCTCATATCGATCGACAATTGTCCTTCGTCGCCAGCGCCTTCGCTGTCGGCCTGCGTACGGAAGATGTGATTGAGGATGATCGGCTTGCCATCTTCCCCGATGACCGTGACGGCCACCTGGCAGCCAGGTGCCAACGGAGAAACACGTCCTTCGCCGTTGACGCCTAGAACTGGCTCTTCCCAACGGGTGTAAGATCGCTGTTCGGACACTTTGCCGGGGATGATTGTGTCGTACCCAGCCTCGCCACGATCCGGGCGATGCTCCTCCTGCTGATGCTTGCGACCGGCTGCGACCCAATCGAAGCCTTGCTGCGAATCTTGGCACTCGGGGCATTTGTCCTTTTGTGAAAAGTCAATCTTCACATGGCAGCCATAGCATTGCGGCGTCCAGCTCGCGTGGCAGGTGTAGCATTCCATGCGATTCATGTGGCTCGCGACTCCCTGCATGGCAACCACCCCTTGGAGTGATACCTTCTTTTCTTCGAAGAGCTTCTTGAGCGGCTTCATTCGAATGTCTTTGCCGGCCGCGGTGTGGACGATGATTTCATCACCATCGCGGACCACGTTCTCATAGGGATTGCCCCGTGCGGTGAGCAGATATCCGTCCCGAACATCAAAAGCGGAACCCTGCGAAGTGAACGGCAATTGCTCCCGAGTGACACCTCGCGCCGCGCCATCGGCAGGCGATACGTCAAACTCGTCCATGAAACCCAACGGGAGTTCCCAAGGATACTTGTCAGGCGTGCCATGGCAGTCAGAACATTCGATCTGCACCGCCGCCAAATTGGCCGCTGCCAGAAATCCGTCGCTATGCACGTCGAGTGATGTATGGCAGTCCTGACAGGTCATTCCCTTCTGATAGTGAATGTCTTGCTCCATCGCGAGGTAGTGCTTCGTATGCAATTCCGGTTGATCGCCGCCATCGGCGGCATAGGGCGAAGTGTATGGCGATTCCATGAGTCCCTGAAATGACACTCCGATCCGCTTTCCGCGATCGTGGCAAGTCGTGCATGTCTCAACCGGAATACCGCTGTAAGTCGTATCGTGGACCGTAACCTTCGCTTTGCGGGTGCCCTGAATTGAATGGACAAGCATATGCCCTGGTTCATCACGCGGGATCGACGGGTCGCCCCCTTCATAGAATCCCTCGTTGCTGTAGGGGGTATGGCACGAAGCGCAGCCGATACCGCGATAGTCGCCCCGCTCTTGGCGACCTTTTACAGCGTGGTGACAGCGTTGGCACTCCTGTCGGATATAAGTGAAGGCCGCCAAGCTAGGGTCATCCTTGAGCCTGGCCAGTTCATCTGCCTTGAGTGCTTCGGGGAGCGGATCGTGATGATCAACGAACACGTTCGGTTCGATTCGTTTGAGTTCCTCCATATAGGCGCGGTAGGCATCAGTGCCGAGCCGGGTGTGAGGGTCGTCAGGATTCTTGACGGCGTAGTTCGCCCAGCGATGCTTGTAGCCTTCGGGTGAACCAAAGGCCCAAGCGGTTCCCTGGATTTTTCCAGCCTCGGTCATCATGAGGCTGTGCCACTGGACGCGGACATGGTCTTGATGGCACTGTCCGCAGGTGTTTTCGTTCACCCACGGGCTAGCTGGAGCAGGATAGAATTCGTCGCCATGGGCCTTCGCTTTATCGTCCGTTACGGTTGGGTCGCCATTGTGACAGACAATGCAGCCCGCCGGGTCCCCTTGCTCGCTGCCCCGCTCCATAATCTGCCGCATCATCTCGGAGCCGGGCTCGCGGATAAGTTCAATGCCGGCATGGCATTTCATGCAACCGGAGTTAGCCGCCTCGGGAAAGTGGTCCGTTACCGGATCGGCAAACGCCATCGGCAACTGCGAAAGGCAGACGCCGATGGCAACCAAAAACAAAAATGCGGCTCGCTTCGCGACTTCCATGATAGCGGTCTCAGATACGTTCGTCGGGTGTTGCGAAGTCGATAGTGTTCTCAGGCGGCATCGTGGGAATGCGTTTCGGGATAAGTACCATAGGCACGCACCACCTGCTCCAACCTGTCGGGAGTCTGCCTGCCAACCACAACGACGATGTTCTGATCAACTGCTGACAGAACGACTTCTACCGATCCAATACGCTGATGCACGACCTTCGAATCTTTAAACGCGTCTTGCTCCAATCCGAACTGAGTAAGCCGTTCTCGTGGAAAGATGAACACAGATACTTTCTC
>JBGTEU010000133.1:0-3897 GCA_041747595.1 Bythopirellula sp. | reverse complement strand
TGCTACGTGAGCGATACGATCAAAAACCTCTGCGGATTGTTTTATCCCACGTCGGCCGAAGTCGGGCTGTTCGAGGAAGTCGCCGTGGGTGATCTGCCCGACCAGTTCAAATCCCTGTTGGCTCACCACGATCACATGACCGTAACGGTCGAGGCCTGGCACAATAGTTTGGTGAAAGTGCAAGTGCTGGAGGAACGACGAGACGGCGACCAATACGCCCGGCGGATCGTGCTGGCCCTGCAGCGGGATGGTTTGCCCGTGCAGTTCGGCATCATGCGGATCAAATTGGCCGGTCTGCCGGAGATTGTTCGACTCGAAATCGAATCGCAGGCATTGCCGCTGGGCCGCATCATGATTCGCCACCACTTGTTCCGCGAAGTGGAGCTCCTGCAATTGTGGCGTGTCGCCGCGGGCCCCGAATTGCGCAAGCATTTGAAGTTGGATCGCGGGGCGGTTTGTTTCGGTCGTACAGCGCGAATTCTCGTCGACAAAGTCCCTGCGGTGGAATTATTGGAGATCGTCACCCCCTAGGCACACTCTGGTAAAATGAAACTAATATGTGACGAGTTCAAGCTTAGCCCGTAGTCGAGGCTCCGTGAGAATTGCTTATTTAACCGCCGGCGCCGCGGGAATGTATTGTGGCAGTTGCCTGCACGATAATACGCTGGCCGCTGAGCTTCTACGCCAGGGCGAAGAGGTGGTGCTGGTCCCGATCTACACGCCGATTCGCACCGACGAAATCGACGTGAGCCAGCCGCGGGTTTTCTTCGGCGGCATCAACGTCTATTTGCAGCAAAAATGGGCCTTCTTTCGCCGTACGCCACGGTGGCTCGACAAATGGCTCGACCACCCTGCCCTCTTGCGCTTGGTCAGTGGTCGGGCCAGCAGCGTCAATCCCGCGGCATTGGGTGACCTGACGGTCTCGATACTGCGTGGCGAAGAGGGAACCAGCGCAAGGAACTTGAAAAACTCGTTGATTGGTTGCTCGACGAAGTGAAGCCCGACGTGGTGCATCTCTCCAATTCGATGATGCTGGGCCTCGCGCGGATGATTGCCGAGCGCTGTGGCCCGCCGGTCGTTTGTTCCCTCTCCGGCGAGGATATTTTTCTGGAGAAGCTCGCCTCGCCTCATTATGAACAGGCACGGGAATTATTGCGCGAACGTGCCGTTGACGCGCAGGCCTTCGTGGCGCTGAACAACTATTTCGCCAACTACATGAGCGAATATCTTGATGTCCCCCGCGACCGCGTCCATGCGATTCCCCACGGATTGAATTTGGCAGGTCACGGCAAGCTCCAGGAGAAACCGAGCGACGCACCGCGGCGCATTGGTTATTTAGCACGTATCTGCGCCGATAAAGGTTTGCACTTGTTGGTCGAGGCGTGCGAGTTGCTTGTTGAGCGACCAGGTCTGCCGCGTTTCGAGTTGCACGCCGCCGGTTATCTTGGGACCGGCGACCGGGCCTACTTTCAAGAAATCGAATTCCGCGTGCGGCGGGGCAAATTGGCAGGCAAGTTCCACTATCACGGCGAGCCAAGTCGTGCGGAGAAGATAGCGTTTTTGCAAACGTTGGATGTTTTCAGTACCCCCACGATTTATCCTGAAAGTAAAGGTCTGCCTGCTCTTGAGGCGCTGGCCAACGGAGTGCCCGTGGTGTTACCGCACCACGGCTCATTCCCCGAGATCATCGCCGCCACGGAAGGGGGCTTGCTCTTCGAGCCGCACAATCCGCAAGACTTAACGGAAAAGCTTGCCGCTGTTCTCCAGAATCCTACTGCCGCTCTTGAATGGGGGGAAAAGGGCAGACTCGCGGTACACCGCGAATTTCACGCGGAAAAGATGGCTAACCAGACAAAACGACTCTACGATCAACTCATTCTGAGTACTTCACGCAGCAAGAGTAGCTGAGTTGGTTCGCTCAGTGTAAAACTCGGTAGAGCGTTTCTGGCTGGGAGCCACTTGTCTTGGAGAGTCCGCACTTGACTGCTGAATCCAACAGCGATCCGATCAAGGAGACGACACCTCCTTGCGAAGACAATGATGCGGCATGCGATATCTGTCTCGATCTGCTCAGTGAAACATGCCTCAACTATTGTTTGAGTCCCGCGGGTCTTATCACCTATGTGAGTGACTCGTCGCAAAAACTCCTGGGTTATGCTCCGGCCGAGATGGTGGGTCAAAAGTTTGCCGACTTCTTCGACTTGGATCACCCGGCGCGTGCCACGCTCGATGAGTTTGCCTTTCAAGAGCCCACCGCTGGCGCGAGTCCCTCTCCCAACGAGATCACTCGCCGCCTCTCGGTTGTCCGCAAATCCGACGGCGAAGTCGCCTTCATGGAAATCAGTGAGGGGGATCTCCACGACGATGCAAATAATCTGCTCGGTCGCGAAGGCATGGCCTACGATCTGACGCATTACATAACGGCCGACCTGGCATTGCGACGAAGTGAACGCAAATATCGTCGTTTGGTTGAAGACCTCGGCGAAGACTACGTCATCTATACGCATCGACCGAATGGTGAATTGACTTACGTGAGTCCGTCGGTTCGTGAAGTCATCGGTTATCAGGCCGAGGAGATCGTGGGCCGCAATTGGCGGGATTTGATCGGCGGAAACATGGTCGGACATGAAGAAGCCGAGCGAGTGCGGTCGGAAATCAAACCCGGCTCGCGATTTCATAAGTTCACCGTGGAAGTCGCCGACGTGCATGGTGGCCGCCGTTTGCTTGAAATTCAGCAGCGCCCGATTTTCTCCGCCGATGGCAGTTACGTTTCGATGGAGGGGATCGCCAAAGACGTCACCGAGTTCGCGCGGAATGCCAAGGAACTCCAGCGTCTCAAGGACGAACTCGAAGAACGCGTCGCGGAGCGGACCGGGGAACTCGTGGCCATCAACAAGCGGCTCGTGGAAAGCGAATCGCGCTATCGAAACGTCGTTGAAGATCAGACCGAGTTTATTTGCCGCTGGTTGCCGGGGGGCAAATACACGTTCGTCAACGAAGCCTATTGCCGCTACATGAAGAAACCGTACGGCCAATTGATCGGCCAGTCGTTTTTGCCCACGATTGTCGAAGAGGATCGGGCGCGAGTTGCTGCCGAAATCAAAGGCCTTACCCCTGCAAAACCCGCTACCACTAGCGAGCATCGGGTGATCCGCCCCGATGGTTCGATAGGTTGGAACCAATGGACCAACCGCGCGATCTTCGACGAGCACGGCGAATGTACAGGTTACCAGTCAGTGGGCCGCGATATTACGGACCTCAAGATTGTTGAAGATCTTGTCCTGGAACGTGAAGAACATCTCAAGCGAGTCTCACGACTCGCCATCATGGGTGAATTGATCGCGGGCATCGCGCATGAAATTCATCAGCCGCTGCATGCGGCACAATTATTTGCCGAAGCGGCTCGGCGGAATCTGGAAATGGGATCCGAGGGAGGCGTGGAAACGGCCATCGACTGTACCCGCGAGATTTCCAATGCCGTTAGCCGGACGGCCACCATTATTCGCCAACTGCGATCATTTTCTACGACGAAGCCCACCAAGGTCGAACCGCTCGACATGAACGAAGTCGTCCGTGAAGTGGCCGACGTGATGAGCTACGAAACCCGTCGAGCCGGGGCCAAGCTGACGTTCGATCTCACCGAGAATCTCCCCGCCTGGAACGGCGACAGGGTGCAGATTCAGCAGATCCTCGTCCATCTGTTGGGGAACGCCTACGAAGCCAAGCCCCAAGGCGATCCGAGCCAATGGCGGGTCGTCATCAGCACCAGGCAAGCGGGTAACGCGATTCTCGTCGAAATCAACGATAATGGCTGCGGCACCGAACTGGCTGACGTGGACCGGTTATTCGACGCATTTTACACAACCAAACCCGATGGGCTTGGTATGGGGCTATCAA
>JBGTEU010000132.1:0-5011 GCA_041747595.1 Bythopirellula sp. | reverse complement strand
GGTCTAGCAAGCAAGGACGCTTGCAGCAGCAGTTACCCCTGCCACTGTCGCAGCATCCGTTGTCACAGCAGCCACCGGCACCGCAGCAAGGATCGGCACAACCACAACCTGGGTCGCAGCAACCGCAGCCGGGATCACAGCAATCATCGCATCCGCAACCGGGGTCGCAGCAACGACTTTTGCGGCTGAACAAGCGGTCTAGCAAGCAAGGACGCTTGCAGCAGCAGTTACCCCTGCCACTGTCGCAGCATCCGTTGTCACAGCAGCCACCGGCACCGCAGCAAGGATCGGCACAACCACAACCTGGGTCGCAGCAGCCACAACCGGGATCGCAGCAACCACACGACTTTTCGCAACAGCACTGCGCATCGCAGGCGTCGCATCCGCAGCCACATCCCAGCATGGCGTCGAGCAAGCCGTAGCCGAAGCTTGGGCTAGCAAGACAAACGCTGAAGAGGAGCGCTCCTAACATGTTCCATCTCATTGAATGACATCTCCTATTCGTAGGGGACGTTCGCTCAAACTACCTGACGTAGTCCGGTTGCGAGGAATCGCCACACCCTCCCTGGGTTGGTCGTTGCGACATTGGCGTGGGCGTGTGCCCGTGTGCGGTATGAAGGCGGGAGTGTGAGGGGACCCTGCTGGGTCGGAGGCGGGTCGGGTGGGTCGTTACGTTGGTCCCCACGGTCAGGCGTCAACAGCAGTCGAGCCAATCCATGACTCGATAAATACAGACCGGTGTTGACGCTTCCAACTATGGTTAGTCTCAGCTAACACGTGAGTGCTTTGCTTGCGACATCAACACGTATCGGCGAGGCGTGTTGGGGCGCTTGAGTTCACGGAAGTAATTTTCCCGAACTGAGTTAGAACGATCATTGGGTAAACTTTTCCGGCAACGAAGACCTGCGCTCAGGTAACGATTCTCCGTGCAGCGATTTCCCGCAAAGGAAGCCTTGGAACTTTTCGCGATTCTGTTATGTTGGCTTAATTCACCGAGGCAAATCGCTTTTTCAGGCCGCGGCGGCGACCCGCCTTGCGACAGTTCTCCCAAGAATTAGGGGAAACCCAACCGGCCAAGTGCGGCTATTCGGCAAATAGAACCCAGGCGTTAAACTCACCGTAGCAGTACTTTGACTGAGCCCTTGGTGGCCCCTTTCCGACTTGTTACCTCCCTTCCGTTCCCTCCTTTCAGACGATTGCGGGCCAGCGCGGTCTGTTCAGGGCATCATTTCTTGCCCGAGCAGCCCTGGAACTCGACAATCACGGTTTGGCACCCCCAACGCGTGAGATTTCCCATGAATCTGCTTCGGCGGCCACTTGGCCCCCTTCCTGTGTTGTTTGTTTGGTGTGTGATTGTTGCGACGGCGCAAGTGACTTGCGCGTCGGATCCCCTCGATTGGCCCACCTGGCGGGGCCCCCAACAAAACAATAGTTCCACGGAAAAGGGTTTGGTCGATTCCTGGGATCCCGAGGGGGGACCCGGGAGCAACCTCATTTGGAAGAACGAGGAATTGGGGAGTCGCTCCACGCCCATCGTGATGAACGGCAAGTTGTACACGCTCACTCGCGATCAGCCGGGAACCGAGAACGAGGGGGAAAAGGTTGTCTGCGTCGACGCGGCGACGGGCAAGAAGATTTGGGAACATCGCTTCAATGTTTATTTGAGCGAGGTCCCTGACACGCGGGTCGGGTGGTCGTCTGTTGTTGGCGATCCCGAAACGGGCCGCGTTTATGCCCAAAGCGTATCGGGATACTTTTGCTGCTTGGAGGGAGAGACCGGCAAGCTCGTTTGGGATCACAGCTTGCATGAAGAGATTGGCCTGATCAACACTTACGGCGGCCGCACGAATTTCCCCCTTGTGTTTGAAGATCAAGTGATTTCCAGCGCGGTGATCGTCGGTTGGGGCGATGAGCCGAAGTACGGCAATCTCGCGCGGCCTGCGCATCGTTTCCTCGGCATGGACAAGGCGACCGGCGAAATCCGCTGGCTCAGCGGCACGGGAATCTCCCCCTACGACACCACCTACAGCACGCCGACGATCAAAGTGATTGACGGCCAGCAAACGATGGTCTTTGCGTCAGGCGACGGCGAAGTGTGGGCGATGCAGCCCCGCACGGGGAAGCACCTCTGGAATTTTCCCTTCTCACGGATGGGTATCAGCGTGTCGCCGTTAGTGGACGACAAGGGCCGCGTGTATGTCTCGCATAGCGAAGAAAATATTCTTGGAAACACGATGGGGTCGGTGGTGTGTTTGGACGGATCGATGACGGGCGACCTTACCGGCAAGGAAATTTGGCGGCAATTTGAAGTCATGGCCGGCAAGAGTTCGCCGATCAAGGTGGGCGACCGGTTGTACGTGATCGACGATCGCGCAAAGCTCTACGTTTTCGATGCCAACTCGGGAGAGCAGACCGACTACGTACGGCTCGGCGCCGCTTCGCGAAGCACGCCGCTGTATGCCGACGGGAAAATCTACTACAGCGACAACAGCGGTCGCTGGTACATTCTCAAGCCGACGGACGACGGCGTAGAAATCGTCCATAAGCTAAGAATCGACGATGTTGATGTCGATGGCTCGCCGATTGTGTCGCATGGACGGATTTATTTGCCGACTTCCGGGGCACTCTATTGCATTGGCGATCCCGACGTCGAGCCGAGCGCCGATCCCCTGCCCGAGTCGCCGCAGGAAACGCCGGTTTCGGAAAACCAAGAGCCGGCCTGGGTGCAGCTCGTGCCCTATGACACCACACTCTCGCCAGGAGATTCCCAGGACTACCAAGTGCGACTGTACAATTCGCTGGGCCAGTTTCTTAAAGAAGCGCCAGTCAACGAGGTGCAGTTCGACGTCGACGGCCCCGGAGAAACCGCCACCGACGGCAAATATACGGCCCCCGACGACAACGAACACCAGGTGGCGTTAGTGACTTGCAAGGTGGGTGAGCTGACCGGTTCGGCACGCGTGCGGATCGTGCCTCCCTTGCCGTGGGAGTTTGACTTCTCGGAGGGAGATGTCCCGCTCACGTGGATTGGCGGACGGATTCGTTATGTGATCCGCGAGCAAGATGGCGAGCGGTTCATCGTCAAGAAGAACATTCTGCCGACGCCCAAGGATCCGGACAACAAACTGGGGACGCGCAGCAACCTGTCGATGGGGCCGGTCGACATGGCCAACTACACGATTCAGGCCGATTTTTCGCTCGACGAACTCGACGGTCGGCTCCCTGACTTTGGTCTCATCAACAGTCGTTACACGATGGCGGTGCGGGGACTCAATCGCCAGTTGCGGGTTTATAGTTGGAGTCCCCACGACTATCGCTCGTTCGCCGAGGTGGAGTTCGAGCCCGAACCCCACAAGTGGTACACGATGAAGCTACGGGTCGAACCGGGCGACGGCCAGGTGACGGTTCGCGGCAAGCTGTGGCCACGGGGCGAAGCCGAGCCCGAGGCGTGGACCGTGGAAATGGTCGATCGCTCGCCGAATTTGCACGGCAGTCCCGGCTTGTTCGGCAAGACTGAGACGGCGGAGTTATTCGTGGACAATATTCAAGTTTTTGCAAACGAATAGGGTTTGTTATGAAAAATGCGTGGAGAATATGCGGTCTTGGACTCGTGCTCGGCCTGGGCTGGAGCATAGGCGTCGCTCTGGACGCGGTGGGCGACGTGGCCCAAACTCCCGGTGAGGCGATACCCAGCGAAGAATGGAATCAATGGGGAGGCACGCCCCAACGCAACAATATTCCCGCCGGCCAAGATATCGTCACCGAATGGAACGTCGGCAAGTTCGACTATCAAACGGGTGCCTGGGATCCCTCCAAGGCGAAGAACATCAAATGGGTGGCCCGGCTCGGCTCGCAGACGTATGGCAATCCGGTCGTCGCGGACGGCAAAGTATTCGTCGGCACGAACAACAGCGGCGGGTGGATTGAGCGCTATCCGAGCGACGTCGATTTGGGCTGTCTGATCGCGTTCGACAAGGAGGATGGCAAGTTCCTGTGGCAACACAGCAGCGAAAAGCTTCCCACGGGCCGCGTCCACGATTGGCCGCTGCAAGGGATTTGTAGTGCCCCTTACGTGCTGGGTGATCGCTTGTACTACGTGACCAGTCGGGGTGAAGTTTGTTGCCTCGACACCAACGGTTTCCACGACGGCAAGAACGACGGCGAAGTCACCAATGAAGAAGAGTTTGCTCAGCGTGGCGCTGCGGAACGCAAGAAACAGATTTCCGCTAAGATCACGCAATTGCAATCTCAGGATGCCGACAAGAACGCCGAAGAAATCAAGAAACTTAAGTCCGAGCTCGACAGCAAGCTTTACGACATGGATAAAGAAGCGGACGTCGTGTGGATCTTCGACATGATGAAGGAAATGAGCGTCTCGCAGCACAACATGGCGAGTTGTTCGATTACTGGCGCGGGGGATTTGCTGTTCATCTGCACGTCGAACGGCGTGGACGTGGAGCACAATTACATTCCGGCGCCCGAGGCCCCCAGCTTTTTCGCGATGGACAAAAACACCCAAGAGATTCTGTGGACCGACGCCTCGCCCGGATTGAATATCTTGCACGGTCAATGGTCGTCACCCGCTTATGCGGTTTTGGGGGGTGAACCGCAAGTAATTTTCGCCGGCGGAGATGGCTGGGTTTACAGTTTTGCCCCCAAGGGGGACGGCCAGGGCAACGCCAAGTTGCTGTGGAAATTCGACGCGAATCCCAAGGAGTCGCATTACGCCTTAAATCGTGCCACTCGCAATCACATTATTGCCACCCCCGTGATTCACGATGGGTTGGTGTATGTCGGCGTGGGGGAAGACCCCGAGCATGGAGAGGGCGTGGGCCACTTGTGGTGCATCGATCCCACCAAGCGCGGCGACGTGAGTCCCGAGCTAGTCTTCAACACCAAAGACCCCAAGACGCCGATACCTCACAAACGCAATCAGGCGTGCGTTGAATCGGAGGGGGACTTTACGCGAGACAATCCCAACAGCGCCGCAATCTGGCACTATGGGGGCCAA
>JBGTEU010000131.1:0-8534 GCA_041747595.1 Bythopirellula sp. | reverse complement strand
CACGGCGGACGAAAAAGCCGCTTTCCAGAAAAGCGTTGACGCCGTGAAAGAGCTTGTAAGCGTGATGGAGAAATTGGCGTAAACAATTTTTGCGCAATTTCAATCTCTGTTCTCCTGAATTTCCCCACTTCCATCCACCTTGCGCAAATCCGTGCGCAATGGGGGGTGAATTTTACCACTTTTAGCGCGTGCTAGCACTCGGAAATGGTTGGTTTTTCGGCATGACGTTGACATCGGCTCAAACCTGGATTACAACGCCGAACGTTACGTCATGCGACGACTGATATTCGTGGAAACCGCTCTACGTTGGGCAACCACGATGGATAGAGCGTGTCTGACAGCTAGCTGACGTTCGTGCCAGCACGATCGGCAAAAGGGCTGGGACACGGGTGTTGGTCATGGAATGATGCGATGTCGTAACGTGGTCCTTGTTCCCTCCAACAACACCTCCGCGAAGTTCTACAATATGTTCCGCACACCGTTGCTGACTCAGACCTCGGTCCTTCCCACTTCTTCAAAGCTCGTCGCGACCTGGACAGAAACACGTCGCCCCCTTGTTACCAAACGCCGCGACCAATCGCTGCCCCATTGCTTGGTCTCTCCAATTCACTACGAACCGGGTTATGCCTACCCGTTGGTGGTGTGGCTGCATGGACCCGACAGTAGCGAACTCGAAGTGCGGCAAGTGATGCCCCTGGTGAGCGTTCGCAATTTCGTCGGAGTGGCCCCGCGGGGAACATGTCGAAAGAGCAAAACGAAGCGTCTCTATGGTTGGCGGCAAACGGCGAGCGAAGTTGCCAACGCCTGCCAGCGGGTGCGCGATTGCGTTGACCTGGCCCGCGATCAATTCAATATCCACGCGAAGCGCGTCTTCGTGGCCGGTTGCGGCGAGGGGGGGACGATGGCTTTGCGAGTCGGCATGGAACACCCCGAGCTGTTTGCCGGGGCGATTTCTATGGGAGGCCGCGTACCGCGTGGTGGCAATGCTTTTCGCCGCATTAACGCCGCCCGTCGCTTACCGTTGATGCTCTCCGTCTCTCCTAGTGAAGGCGAATTTACCAACGAACAGGTCATGGATGATCTGCGACTTCTGCATTGCGGAGGTTTCTCGTTGTCGCTGCGGCTTTATCCCGCCGAGAATTTGCTGACCGACACGATGTTCTCTGATTTGAACGTCTGGTTGATGGAGCAGTTTTGCCCCACCGCTGTTTCTGCTCGCTAGTCCCTTGAGCCGCGGAGCTTGCTCCGCGCTTTGAAATTACTCGCCGCAAGCGGCGAGACTCAATCCGATGATCGCGATCCGCGCTCAGCTATCAGTGCTGCTGCAGCAATGCACCGCCAACGTGGATTGACAGCCGGGAACGCATTTCGGTACAAGCTGCCCGCGTTTCTCTCGGCGGGGTCGTCGTGACGCCTGCGCTGGAACGCACTTGCCGTATGTCCGTGGATCGAACATGGCCGAAAATCAAACTCCTGATGCCGATCAGGCCGCTTCTTCTGGAGAACCAGGGAAGGGGCTCAAGTCGCACAAGCTGCGCATGGCGTTGCTTGGAAGTTTGATTCTCATCGCTTTGGTCGCCATGTTCAGCGTGTGGAGTTACGTTGGCCACGTGGCAGTGCTGGAAACCAATGGCGTCACATTGGATATGGCGCTCGAGGCTCTCGATCAGCAAGAATACGAAGAAGCGAGAAACTTGGTGAATCGCTTACAAAAGAAACCCAACTCGATCGATTTTGGCGGGTCGCTGTTTGTCTTGGGAGCAATCAAGGCTTATCAAGCAGATGCGGAATGGTCGGTAGACCGTCAACGGGGCACGCATCTGATGGCGGCGCGCTACTTGCAAAAGGCTCGAGAGATCGGCGTTCCCCCGGAACGCCAAAAGGAACTTCTCTATCTCCTGGGTCGCAGTTTGATCTACGGCAATCAAGCCAAGCAGGGAATCGCCATCTTAGGCGAGTCGCTCAACGACAAGGAACAGCCATCGGCTGAAATTCGCCGACTGCTCACCGAAGCCTATTTGAACCTGCCTAATCCCGATTTGAATTCAGCGCTCCAGAATAATGATGCCCTGTTAGCCGACAAGCAGATCGATCCCGAACTCCGCGACAGAGCGCTGTTCACGCGGATCAAGATACTCACGCGACTCGGCAAACTCGTCGAGGCTCAGCAGTTGCTGGGCGCGCTTAGCGAAGAGCCAACGTTGCGTGCGCACAAGAAGTTGCTTTCCGGACAAGTCTCGCTGGCCCTGGCACGAGCCATGGAAGATGAAACCGCCGAGAAGCCGGCGTTTATCGAGAGCGCACTAAGCGACCTCCGAGAAGCGGAAAGGTTGGACAAGAAAAAGGGAGAAATCTCGCGGCAGGCCATGGTCATGATCGGTCAATGCTACGAGCTGCGCAGGGATCTCTTGTCGGCAATCGAGCAATATGAAGCCGTTAGCAACCGCTACGGCGACACGCCCGAAAGCATTCTGGCCACGCTCACCCAGGCCCGCCTGTCTCAAGGGGCCGGGAATTTTGAAAAAGCGCTGGTCGGGTATCGGGCGGTCCTGGAATCGGTGGGGAGTCCGCTGACTTACTTCAGTCCGTTGATGAGCTTGGCGCAACTTCGGGAACAGCTGCTGCTGGCACACGCCGAGTTTGTCAGAGACCACATGTTTGATGAAGCCATGGGTCTTGTCGAGCACATGCCGGCGCTGTTCGGAACGAAAACCGTCACTGAGCTCCGCGCGAAGACTCATGTGGCTTGGGGGGAATCGAGTTTAGCCAAAGCCGCCGACGCCCAGCGCTACAACTCGATGGAAGCCCTCAAATTGGAAGGCCGATACCATTTCCGCGCCGCCGGCCGCGCGTACCAAACACTCGCCGAGTTGCGTTATGCCACGCGGCACTATAACGACGACTTGTGGGCGGCCGCCGAAAATTATTTCCGTGGACAAAGCTATACCCACACAACGTTGGTGCTCGACGACTATTTGCACTTTGAAGCCCGCACCCGACGAGCCCTCGCCTTGCTGCGTTACGGTCAATCGAAGCTCGCCATTGGCAAGACTCAGGAAGCGATTGACGCCCTGGAAGAATGCATCGAAATGCACCCCCGCGACCCGAACATTTACGCGGCCCGAGTCGAATGTGCCAAGGCTTATTTACTCGCCGGCAAAACAGGCAAGGCCGAAGAATTGTTGATTGCGAACCTCACCGGCGACACGCTCACGCCGGCAAGCAACGAATGGCGTGATTCGCTGTTTCTGCTGGGCGATCAACTGCACGAAGCAGGCAAGTACACCGAGGCCATTGTCAAGTTGGAAGAAGCGGTCTCCCGCTATCCCGACGCCCCCCAAGCATTGCTGGCTCGCTACACGATTGCCCGGGCATTCCATAGCGCCTCCGAAGAGCCGGCCGAGAAAGCTCGACTCGCCAAAACCGAAAACGAGCGGCAAAAGAATCGCCGGCTCCGCGACCAGAATCTGGAGGCCGCGCTGAAGACTTATTCCGACGTGCAGAGGCGGATCACGCTCCAAGGCCGCACCGTGAAATCGGATTTGACGAACACTTTGCTCCGCAATTGCTACATGATGCAAGGCTCGGTGCTGTTTCAACTCCGCCGCTATGAAGAAGCTCGAAAGGCTTATGCGAATGTTTCGACGCTTTACCAACACGATCCGTTCGTGTTGGAGAGCTTCGTGCATATTGCCAATTGCTGGCATCGGCTGAATCAAACACTCAACGCTCGGCAAACGATTGCCCAGGCCAAGTTGGTGTTGGAACGATTGCCCGCCGATGCGAATTTTCAGCAGTCGACCAATTTTAGCCGCCAGCAATGGGGCTTGTTGCTCGACGAAATGGCGAAGTGGTGATTCAAGGAATACAACCTCGCAGGACACTCGGTGCCGTGACCAATTTGACAAGCGACAAACTGGCAGAACACATCGCCCAACGGCACACGTGCTTAGTGCAATTGCACAAGCTGGGCGTGAAACAAGCGGAACTGGTGACTTCCGGCGAGATCGGTTCGCTGTTGCGGCTGTTGTCGGTAAAAAATCAGTTGATCGTCGCGCTGCAAGCCATCGAGCAACAGTTGGGTCCGTTCCACGACCAAGATCCCGAGGCACGCGTGTGGTCGAACCCCGCGGCACGAGAACGATGTGCTCGTCAGGCGGCCGAGTGTCAAACACTGCTCGAGGAAATCATGCAAATGGAACGCGACAACGAACAAAAAATGACCGAGCGACGTGACCACGTGGCAAGTCAATTGCAGGCGGCCCAGTCGGCAACCACGGCCCGCCGAGCTTACCAGACCCAGCAGAGTTACTCTCCCCGACCGCTCATCCGTGAAACAAACACCACTGCGACCGCACAACTTGATTTGCATACCGAAGCCTAGATTCCTTCAGCCCAGCCGAGTCCCCCATGAAAATCACCGCCGATGAAACGCCGAAACTGCGAATCGTTACTGATGACGGGTTCAGGAGTGGCGAAGCGCCGGAGTTGGAAGCGGGCTGTAGCTTGGAAACAGTGCTCGCGGCCTGGCACGAGGCCACGGTCCGCTTGCAGGAAACTCACGAATTGTTACAGGGCGAGGTGGGGCGGCTCAACGACGAGCTGGTCGCCAAGAATCAACAGCTAGCCCTGCAAAATCGCCTGGCCGACCTCGGGCGGATGGCCTCGCACGTCGCTCATGAAGTTCGCAACAGTTTGGTTCCCGTCACGCTTTACATGGACTTGCTCAAACGGCGACTCACGACCGACGGCGAGTGCATGAACATTTTGACCAAAATCGAGGCAGGGTTTATCGCCCTGGACGCTACCGTGAACGATTTATTGAATTTCACTTCGCATCGCGAACCCCGTTGGCAATCCTTTGCCGCCTTGGACTTGGTGAGCGAAGTGTGCGACGCTCTCGGCCCACAACTCAAAGCGCAAGCAATTCGCGTGGACATGGAAGTCCACCCCGCGGTGCGAGTGTATGCCGACCGCGAAATGCTGCGTCGTGCGGTGTTGAATCTCGCGCTGAATGCCCTGGACGCGATGTCCCAGGGTGGCGAATTGGTAATCACCGCATTTGAGGGACCGCAAGGTTTTGTGTTGGAGGTGGCCGACAGCGGACAAGGGCTCAGCCAAAATCAATTGGGCAAGGTGTTCGAGCCGTTCTTCACCACCAAAAGCAACGGGACCGGCTTGGGACTCGCCATCGTCCACCGGATCGCCGAGGCTCATGGTGGTCGAATCTCGGCATGCAACTGCCCCGAAGGGGGCGCCGCGTTCACGATTGTATTGCCCCACGGCCAAGCGCAAGCACAAAGGATGGCTGCCTAATGCGGCACGCGAAACTCAAAACGACGCATCAGGTTTTGGTGGTGGACGATCACGTGGCGGCACGGAATTCGGTCGCCGACGTGCTGCGCCACGTCGGTTACCAAGTCACCGGTTCTTCGAGCGCCAGCGAAGCACTTGGGATATTGGATCGCAAGGAATTTCAAGTGATCATTACCGACCTGCAAATGCCCGGCATGGACGGTCTGGAGTTTATTCGCCAGATTCACCACCGTCGGTTGTTGGCCCAGGTGATTATGGTGACCGCCCATGCAACGATCGCTTCCGCAGTGGAAGCGATGCGGTACGGGGCGTTTGATTACTTGGAAAAACCCTTCAACGCCACGCAACTTGAGGCAACGGTCCATCGCGCGTTGGAACGTGGCCAATTGTTGTTGCCGGAAGAGAACGACGCGGAATCACAAATCAACGCCGGCGAGATCCCGGGATTGGTGGGCAATAGCCGCGCGATGCAGGAATTGCGCAACCGACTGGCCCAGGTGGCTCATACCGAAGAGACCGTGCTGATCTGCGGAGAAAGCGGCACGGGTAAGGAACTCGTTGCCCGCGCGATTCACCGCCTGAGCAAACGCGCCAAAGGGCCGCTTGTGAGCTTGAACTGCCCTGCCCTGTCGCCGCAGCTCGCCGAAAGCGAGCTCTTCGGCCATCGCCGCGGGGCATTCACCGGGGCCGACGACGATCGCATCGGTCGTTTCGAGACGGCTGAAAATGGCACGATTCTGCTCGACGAAATCACCGAAATCGATCTCGTTCTCCAGGCCAAGCTGCTCCGCGTTTTGCAGGAACGCACTTTCGAGCGCGTCGGTTGCAGCAAAACTCGCGCGGCCGACGTGCGGATACTGGCCAGCACCAATCGTGATCTCACCAAGGAAATCGCCGCGGGGCGTTTTCGCCAAGACCTTTATTACCGGCTCGCGGTGGTGCCATTGGTGTTGCCGCCGCTGCGCGAGCGCGACGACGACGTCCACTCGCTTACCGACTATTTCCTGTATCGTGCCGCGAAGCGATTGGACCGCCCGGCGTGCAAGTTGGCAAACGAGGCCCGCGATCTGTTCGCTGCGTATCACTGGCCCGGCAATGTTCGCGAACTGGAAAACATTGTCACCCGGGCCTGCGTGCTCAACGATGGCCGGCCGATTTCCGCCATCGAGTTGCGGCCTTGGCTCGAACAACCCGAGAACATCGTCGACTATCACAAGCCGGCTGCTTTGCCGATCGGGACAACGCTCGAAGACATGGAACGGCAAATGATCGTGGCAACTTTGGAGCACTTTCAAGGTCACCGTGCCCGGACAGCCGAAGCGCTCGGCATCGGCGTGCGAACCTTGAGCGGCAAGCTGCGAGCCTACGGCTTCGCACCCCATGCGAAAGAATTTAGCGAGTCGGCGAACGATCGGCAAAACCTGCCGATTGCATCGGCATTTTTTGCCGATAAGCCGACGCAGCCCCACAGTGGGCTATTGAAGCAATCAGCGTAAGGTGCGCAGGAAACGAAACGGAAGTAGATCACGAAGGCCATTGACAATTACGGTATGCGACTTGCTTGCGTGCCTCCCAATGTGAAGAAGCGGGCTGCTAAAAAGCCCCACGAGGGAACCATGTTGTCGAATATGTTTGATTCGTCGCCGCTTGGCGCGCTCGAGCAAGTGGTGAGCTTCACGCAAGCTCGACATGGCGTGCTGGCGGGTAACATTGCCAACAGCGACACGCCCGGCTACAAGTCGCGGGATTTGTCGGTCGACACGTTTCAAGCTCGGCTCAAGGATGCGATCGCGGCGCGGCACGAGGCTGCCACTTCGCCGAGTTATGAAATCAATGCGCGACTCGCCGGCAAACCAACCGGCACGGGGAGCGAGAATTGGCAGCAAGTCCGCGAGGCCACGGGCGATATTTTGTTTCACGACAACCACGACGTGAGTTTGGAAACCCAAGTCACTGAGATTGCAAAAAACCAAGTTCAACACAATTTGGCACTCACAATTATGAACGCCCAGTTTCGTCTGCTGAGGACCGCAGTCACGGAGCGGGTGTAATCAAGTTTTAGCTTCCGACGTTTTTGCGTTCCAAGAGAAAGTTTCGTTCCAGAGGGGGATTCGAGGAGCCAACAATTATGTTCACGGCACTGGATGTTAGCACGAGCGGCTTGGTCGCGCAGCGGACGCGGCTTAATGCGATTTCGTCGAACTTGGCCAACATTTCGACCACTCGTAATGAAGCCGGCGAAGCCGTGCCCTACACGCCCCGATTTGTGGTTTTCAAAACCGATGAAGAGACCACGACCACCGGTGGAGGCCAGGGGGTGAGAGTCGACAGCATCGAGTACGCAAGCGTCGAACCTAACATGAAATACGAACCGGGCCATCCCGACGCGAACGCTGACGGTTATGTGGCCTACCCGAACATCGACATGACCACCGAATTCGTCGACGCCTTGGGGGCCACTCGGGCTTATGAGGCGAACATCGGCGTGATCGAAATCACCAAGGACATGGGCCAGCGCACCCTGCAGATTCTGGCCTAATTAAAGAATTTGAAATCACACAACCCAGAAAGGAGTCGTTGTCAGCAAAGTTGACGTAGATCACACGTTGGGGGGCCAACGCCGACAGCTACCGATGCCATGAGTTCAATTACCCCCACGCAATTGTTTGCGCAGCAGGCCGCGGCGCCCCCTGCAACGATCAACAAACCAACCGGCGATGCCGGTTCGTTCAAAGACTTTCTGTTGGATTCGATTCGCGACGTGAATTCGATGCAGCAGCAAGCCGACCAAGCGGTGGAAACCATGATGACTGGCGGCGAAGCCGACCCCGCCGAGGTGCTGACCGCGGTGCAGAAGGCCGACCTCGCATTTCGGCTGATGATGCAGATGAGAAATAAAATGATGCAGGTGTATCAGGAAGTTCGCGATATTCGGGTGTAAGAGTTAGTAAGTTAGTAAGTCAAATCAATTTTGAGGTCCATGGATGGATTTCTTGAATCAGGCCATTGGCCAGCTCCGCGACCTGTTTTTGTCGATGACGCCCGCGGCGCGGGTGACTTCCGCGCTGTTGGTGGGCGTGATCGGCGTGAGCCTTGGCTTCCTGGTCCAGCAGCACGGCGCGGGGCCGGACGACTATTTGTTCAATGGCGAGGTGCTGCCCCCCGCGGATGCCGACCGCGTGGAAGCCGCGATTGCCCAGGCCGGTCTCAATGGTTGG
>JBGTEU010000130.1:0-3365 GCA_041747595.1 Bythopirellula sp. | reverse complement strand
CTCGATTTCCCGTGGTGGGAGTCCAATTCCACCCCGAGGCGACCCTCACGGAACACGGCTATCAATTGCTTGTGAATTTTCTGCGGCTGGCAAAGATCAACGTCACGAAAGAAACAGCCGAACTTATCGCCACGGAGTTTCAATTCGCCGCGACAGAGAACGTCAATATCCCACCTCGTCCCGTGACCTTTTGAGGGGAGCCAGATGACTGCCGATTCACTTCCCCTACTTGGTGCCGACGGGCGAATTGTCGAAGGGATTCTCACTTCGTTGAATTCGGATGGCACGATCAACATCGCCCCCATGGGTCCGTTGGTCGACGAGACTTTCAGCACATTGGTGCTGCGGCCATTTCACACGGCCACCACTTTTGAAAACTTGGCACGCACAAAAAGCGGCGTGTTTCATGTGACCGACGACGTGGAACTTTTCGCGCGGGCTGCCGTGGGAGATGCCACGTCCGCGAGGTTTCGTTCGGACGAGCCGCTCGTCTTGGCGGAGGCGTGTCGGTGGTATGCGTTTGAGATTGAGTCGATAGACGATTCGCAAGAACGCACGCGGATGGTGGCGAGAACGCAGAATCGCGGCACTCAGCGGGAGTTTTTGGGATTCAACAGGGCGAAACATGCCGTGATCGAGGCAGCGATTCTTGCGACGCGGTTGCAGTTACTCCCCGCCGCGGAGATTTTGGCGGATTTCGCTCGACTGCGAATTCTCGTCGACAAAACGGGTGGCGCCGCCGAGCATCGGGCCTTTGACTTTTTGCGGCGCCACGTGGAGCAATCTTTGGCGAAGATGGCCTGTGCGGAGTCTCGCAAAACATGAAACACTGCATCCGAGTCCGCACCCCGTGCCGATTGCATTTTGGCCTCACGAGTTTGGGACACGACAGCGACCGGCCCCAATTCGGTGGGGTAGGCGTCATGGTCGCCTCGCCTTGTGTGGAGTTGGCAATTTCCTCGGCAAACAAGTTCGGTGCGTGCGGACCATTGAGTGAACGTGTCGCGCAGTTCTCCACACTCGTCGCCGAACAACTTCGTTTGCCGGCGCTCCCCGACGTGAATATCGAAGTGATTTCCGCACCGCGAGCGCACACGGGTTTCGGCGTGGGGACGCAATTGGGCCTTGCAATCGCGGCGGGACTTGCCGAAGTGCTGGGCTTCCCTTGGCGGGATCCCTTGCGGCTTGCGCAACTCGCTCGCCGGGGGCGACGTTCCGCGGTCGGGACTTATGGCTTTCTGTTGGGGGGATTCCTTGTCGACGGAGGGCATCGCGCGGGCGAGCCGCTGGGGCAACTTTCTTTTCGTTGCGACATTCCCGAGGAATGGCGTTTTGTGTTATTGACGCCTCATGCCGTGAGCGGCCGTGCCGGTTTGGATGAAGAACAAGCCATGGCTACCCTGCCGGCGGTGCCGCGCACGGTCACCGAAGAACTCGAGCAACTCACCCACGCTGAGCTCATCCCGGCAGTGAAAACCGGCAACTTTTCCACGTTCAGCGAAGCGGTGTATCGCTACGGGTGCCTGGCGGGGAAATGCTTCGCGCCGGTACAGGGGGGAACATTTGCTACCCCGGAGACCGCGGAATTGATCGCCTGGTTGCGCTCGCAAGGAATCGCGGGCGTCGGGCAATCCTCATGGGGACCCACCGTGTTTGCGCTCTTGCCCAACGAGGAGGAAAGCGAAAAACTGTGCCAGACTTTCAGCAAGTCTCCCGCGGCTTGTGATTACGATGTCGTCTCTGCTGCGCCGGCGAATACCGGCGCCGTCGTTGAATCGATCGAATGAGGCGGGGCGAATTGTTACAACAGACCGTATTTCGCCAGCGTCTTACGGAGCAACGCTTCTTCTTCCTTGCTGAGCGGCGTCATCGGCAGCCGCAGTTCACCCGTGTCGCGGCCAAGCATTTTCATGGCGGCTTTGATGGGGATCGGATTGGTGGAGAGCCCCAACATGTCGCGGCAAAGCGGAAACAATTTGTAATGCAACTGCTGTGCGTCGGCGATCTTGCCCGCATCGAAGGCTGAGACCAACGCGATCATGTCTTTGGGAACGATATTCGCCACGACGGAAATGACGCCGCTGCCCCCCACGGCCATTAAGGGGAGTGTCAGACTATCGTCGCCACTCAGGACCGTGAGATCGGTGTTCGCCAAAATGGCCGAGGCCTGATCCAACGAACCGGTCGCTTCTTTCACCAGGGCAATGTTTTCCAATGACGCGAGGCGAATGATCGTTTCCGGCTCGATGTTTTTGCCCGTGCGGCCTGGAATGTTGTAAATGCACTGCGGCAGGCCAGTTTCCTCGGCGAGGCATTTGAAGTGCTCGTAAAATCCCTGCTGGGTGGGCTTGTTGTAATAGGGAGCTACCTGCAACGCTCCATCGGCCCCCGCCTTTTCCGCCGAGCGGGTGAGCCGCAGCGCCTCGGCCGTGCTGTTGGAACCGGTCCCGGGCATGACCTTGATTCGACCATCGACGGTCTCGCAGACAAAGGCGATGACTCGCTCGTGCTCGTCGTGCGAAAGGGTCGGCGATTCGCCGGTGGTTCCCACGGGGCAAAGACAATTCACACCGGCGGCGATCTGAAATTCGATCTGCTCTTTGAGGCGGTCGTAGTCAACTTCGTCTTTCTTGAAGGGCGTAATAATCGCCACGGAAACGCCGGCAAATGCTTGTCCTTTGGTGCCCATCGAAAAATCTCCTCCTTGGAGCGGTTACAGCGAGTGGTCGGATGCCCCGGTGAATCTGGCATGATAGCGGCAGCCGGGGTCACCCCGCAATCACCGCTTTTTGCCGCGACTCTGTTCGCTACAGCGTGATGAGCCGTTTCATGTCCCGCACCGCTTGTTCGAGGCCGACCATGATGGCTCGTGAGATAATGCTGTGGCCGATGTTGAGCTCGCACATGTGGGGAATCTCGGCGACGGGACGGACGTTGCGATAGGTGAGACCGTGTCCGGCATGAAGCGTAAGCCCGGCGGCGAAAACTTGCTTGGCAGCGATGCGCAAAAGTTCCACTTGTTTTTCGGTGGCGAATTCCGCCGCGGCGTGGGCGTAAGAACCCGTGTGCAGCTCAATCGCCGTGGCCCCCGTTGAAATCCCCGCTTCAATTTGTGCGGCCTCGGGATCGAGAAATAAACTTACGACGATCCCTGCGTCTTGCAATTGCTTGACCGCCGCGGCCACGCGGTCACGATTCCCTACGACGTCGAGGCCCCCTTCGGTGGTGACTTCCTCACGCCGCTCGGGAACAAGCGTGACCTGATGCGGGCGGGCTTGGCAGGCGATGGCCAGCACCTCGTCGCTGCAGGCGAGTTCGAGGTTCAATTTGACGGCGACCGTTTGACCCAAGAGCTGTAGGTCGCG
>JBGTEU010000129.1:0-2335 GCA_041747595.1 Bythopirellula sp. | reverse complement strand
GGCCCCAACTGTGGGACCTAATGCACGAACACAACCCCGATCTCACCGTGGCGGCGTGGTTTCCGCTGCATAGCGTTGGCGCGGGGGCCGACGTGATTTGCTGGCCCGCCCCCAAGCACAATCCCGACGGCACTGAATCGCTTTGGTGTTATTCCAAACCGGAGTCGCTCTATGCCGAGTTGCTCGAAAAGTTCGGCCACTTTCCGCTACAACATTTTTGGGGACCGTTCGCCAACGTCAAATCGACCGAGTGGATCGTGAGTTCGGCGATCTTTGCCGCGGAGCGATTTCGACCCAACCTGTTTTATATGTATCTCTCGCATCTCGACTACGCGGCCCAAAAAGAGGGGCCTGACAGTCCGGCGGCTTTACGCGCCGTCGAGGAAATTGATGAGCAGGTCGGCCGCTTAATTGACGGCTTTTCAGCAGCCTACCAAGGTGCCACTCCGCTCTGGCTCGTGGCGAGCGAATACGTGATTACCCCCGTCAATCACGTAAGCTACCCGAACCGCCTGCTGCGCGAAACGGGGCTGTTGGAGGTGAAGATCGAAAATGGCCGCGAGCATTTGGATTTCGTGGCGAGTCGAGCTTGGGCACTTGTCGATCACCAATTTTCCCACGTGTTCGTGCGTGACCACGACCCGGCAATCGTTGAACATGCCGAACAATTGTTCGCCAATCAACCCGGCATTACCGAAGTGGTGCCCCACGCGGAACTTGACAAGTACGAGCTCAATCACCCCCTTGCCGGCGATGTCGTGCTGATCTCCACCCCCAATAGTTGGCAGGCCTACTATTGGTGGTTCGACGATGTGCTCGCACCGGAGTTTGCCCGCACGGTCGACATCCACCGCAAACCGGGTTACGACCCCGTCGAAATGTTTTGGGACGGCGTCAATCGAGGCATTCCGCTCGATGCGACCCTGGTTCGCGGTTCCCACGGGGCACCGGCACGCGAACCCAATCAACGCGGCGTGCTGCTTTGCAGTCAGCGGGGCGTGTTCGTTGAGCAACCACTCGCCGATACCGACGTCGCCGACATCGTGCTCCGCCAGTTCGGTATCTGAACCAATTTGATATCGAAGCTAGCACGCGGCTGCCAAAGCGGGCGGTTTGGGCAAACTATTTCTGCCATGTCGGTTGAACCGAATCTGCGGCGGCAGGTTATCCGATACTTCTTCAGGAGTGCTCCAGCCGAGCGCTCGAGTCCCAGACCCTATTCACCCTCGCCGGGAATGAATCATGAAATACTCACTTGGTCGCTGCATCAGCGCGGTTGCCTGCGCTTTAGTCATCGTCAGCACGGCTGCGGCAGCTCGTCCCTTGGTGCCGGGCACCGGGACCAAAATCGACTACGTAGGAGACGATTTCGAGGATACTTCGTGGAAATTTATCCACAATTTTCCCAAGAGCTCCCGCGAGCAAGATGGAAAATTGCGTTCACCGACGGGGAGATCAACCAACGGGCTTTGGGTCGAAGGCCCCGAACGGGGTCACCCCGATCACATGGAAATTGTGCCCACCCCGGCGGGAGGACTCCCTGGCAGCAACTACTCGCTGCTCGTGCGGACCTTGAATTCCGGCATCCCGGGCTACAATTCCCGCGACACTCAACAGGACGACCTCGTCGCCAACAGCCTGGCTCGTATCGGCACGATACCAGTCAGCGAAATGCCGAGCGCCGTTGTTCGCGTCTACTTGCCACCTGCTGACGAGTGGGAAAACCGCACGGGACCCCATTTTGGTTTCCGCATTAGTACTTCGACTTTGAATACCAAGACCGAATCGAAGAGCGGCTTCTTAGGTGGCTCCCGTACGGTCACAGAGAACGAACCCTATTGGCCAGGCCTGTGGATTCACTTCCGCAGCAAGGGCCACAAGGGTGCCAAGGAAGATTCCGCGTTCCTCACCTATCGTGGTGACACCCGAGGCCGAGACGTCCGCTGCAAGGAAATCCCCGTCGAGCAATTTGGTTGGTGGACTATGGGCTTGTCGGTCACTGCCGATGGAATGGTGCATTACTACGCCAAGCCGGGCGTTGAAGACCTGACCGCCGCGGACCACATCACGTCGCAGTTCCCTTACGGTTTCAGCGCCCAACGACTTCGGACGTTCTTCTTCGACTATTGCAACCACAATGATGGCAAGACGTGGTCGACCCCGTTCCTCATCGACGACCCCGCATTGTACCTGGTGAATTCGTCACGGGTGGAAAAGATCGTCGAGCAGAAGATCCAACGAGACATCCGCAACGCCAAGGCCCGCGAGCAGTCGAATGCCAAAAAGCAAACGGCCAATCGCTCACGACAACAGTCGAGCAAATAGGCTGGGCTAA
>JBGTEU010000128.1:0-2867 GCA_041747595.1 Bythopirellula sp. | reverse complement strand
TGCGCGATTTAATGGTCGAGCAGCAAATTGAAATCCCCCAACTGCGAATCGAACTCGACCGCGACAAGCTGGCCTTGTCGGGCCTCACGCCGTTTGCGGTCAACGAATTTATCGAAACCGCCATGAACGGCAAGGTGGTTTCTGAAGTTCTCTCCGGCGTACGGACTTTCGATCTCGTCTTGCGACTTGATGAGCCGGTCCGCGAAGATCTCGACGCCCTGCGTCGTTTGACGATTGAACTCCCTGGCGGCGGTAGCATCCCCTTGGAGTCGATTGCCAATATTTATCGCTCGAGCGGGCCCAACCTCATCAACCGCGAGCACTCCCAACGCCGCATTGTCCTGCAATGCAATGTCGCCGGCCGCGGCGTGGTGGACGTGGTCGATGACATCCGCCAGAAAGTCTGGCCCCTGGGCGAGCAACTTCCCAAAGGGTATTTCATCGAGTTCGGCGGGCAATTCGAGAGTCAGCAATCGGCCGCTCGTGTGATCGGCGTGCTGTTTGTCGTGGCGCTCGTGGGAATGTTCCTCACGCTCTACACGCTGTTTGGATCGGCGAATTTCTCTTGGCAGGTGTTGGCAGCCCTTCCCACCGCGCTGGTGGGCGCCGTCGCCGCGTTGGTTTTCACGGGGCAAACACTCACTGTGGCGGCGATGGTGGGGTTCATCTCGCTCTGCGGAATCGCCTCGCGGAACGGCATTTTGTTGCTCACGCATTACGTGCATCTCGTTGAGCACGAAGGCCAGTCATGGACCAGAGAAATGATCGTTCGCGCGGGGCAAGAACGCCTGGCCCCCGTGTTGATGACGGCACTCACATCGGGCATTGGCTTGATACCGCTGGCTATTGCGGCGGGCGAACCGGGGAAGGAAATACTTTACCCCATCGCCACCGTGATGATTGGAGGGCTAATCACCAGCACCATGCTCGAATTTTTTGTTCGGCCCGCGCTCTTCTGGACCTGTGGCATCAAGGCGGGCGAGAGAATCATCACACGCGCCGCGGAAGAAACGCTTGAGGAATAACTATTCCAAAAGTCCCTGGGGAACAATCGCATCCAATGCATGGGCGATTTCCTTTTTCCCTTGCGCGGGGGCCTGGCAAGTGAACCCTTCGCACACATAGAGCGTCGGCACGCCACCGAGCATCGTTTTCCCCTTGAGCAATTCACTCAGGGCGACCGCCGATTCATGACCCCGCGTTATTGCCAACACCTTGTGCGGGAGAAACCGGCGCTGCAAGTTGTCCAACACTTCGCGCGATTCCGTCCCCTCGTCGCCGGCAAGCACCAACTCATACGTCGGCCCCAAGTGCAGATCGACGGCCAACAACATCTGTGCCGCTCCCGAGGGGTATCGTTTCATAATCTCCACGCAAGCTTGCATCGTTTTTTCGGCGGCGGCGAGATAGCGTTCCTCGCCGGTGAGTTTGGCGAGCTTCACCAGCGCCAGCGCCGCCATCGCATTGCCGCTGGGGACCGCGTTGTCGGCGAATTCCTTGTTGCGCACGAGCAGTTTTTCTTGATCCTCGGCGGTGTAGAAAAATCCCCCCTGCCCCGCGTCGGCAAACTTGGCAAGCACTGTTTCCATGCTGACGATTGCCCGCTCCAGATACCGCGAATCCCCGCTCGCTTCGTACAGGGCAATCAGCCCGTAGGCGAGATACGCGTAATCATCGAGATAAGCATCGACTTTGGCCTGCCCGAGGCGCCAAGTGTGCAGCAGTCGGCCATCCGCGCGGCGGATTTTCTCGTGTATGAAATCGGCGGCCTTGCGAGCCGCTTCCAAATAACGTGCTTCGCCCAGCACCGCTCCCGCCGTGGCAAACGCCTCGATCATCAAGCCGTTCCAGGCCACGATGACTTTATCGTCCTTATGGGGATGAACCCGCTTTTCGCGAGCCGCGAAGAGTTTCTCTTTGCTGTCGGCTAACTCAGCACGCAATTCGTTGATGTCGCGGCCCAGAAGCTGCGCCTGTTGTTCGATGGATTTTGGCAAGTTGAGAATGTTGGTCCCCTCGAAGTTGCCGATTTCCGAAACGTCATAAACCTTGGCAAAGGTCGCGGCGGCCGACTCGTCCAGCACCTCGACAAGTTGTTCCGGCGTCCACGTGTAGAATTTGCCTTCCACCCCTTCGCTGTCGGCGTCCTCGGTACTGTAAAAACCTCCCTCGGGATCGGTCATGTCCCGCAGCACGTATTCGAGCGTCTCTCCCACCACGCGGGAGTATTCTTCGTTGCCGGTAATTTGAAAGGCTTCGAGATACGCCACCACAAGTTGGGCGTTGTCGTAAAGCATCTTTTCAAAATGCGGCACAAGCCAACGTGCATCGACCGAGTAACGGGCAAAGCCTCCGCCAAGGTGATCGTAAATCCCCCCCGCCGCCAGGTGGTCGAGCGTTCCCGTTACCATCTCCAGGGCAAACTTGTCGCGCCGGCGATACCAATGCTGCATTAGCAAACGCAGCGACATGGGTGCGGGAAATTTGGGTGCCCCACCGAAGCCGCCATAAGTGCGGTCGTAAGTTTGTCGATAATGGCTGGCCGCGCTGCTGACAAGCGCTTCTGAAAGCTCACCGCTGCCGGCGGTTTGTTGCGAGATCCGTGTAAGCTCTTCGGTGAGTCGCTCGGCAGCTTCGAGCGCTCCGTCGCGATTTTCTTTCCAGGCCTTGTCCACGGCGGCGATAATTTGATCGAACCCCGGCATGCCGTGCCGCGCTTCCGGGGGCCAATACGTGCCGCCGTAAAAAGGCTTCAAATCCGGCGTGAGAAACACGCTCATTGGCCACCCTCCCCGGCCGATGAGCGCTTGCACGGCGTTCATGTAAATCTGGTCGATGTCGGGCCGCTCTTCGCGGTCCACCTTCAC
>JBGTEU010000127.1:0-1797 GCA_041747595.1 Bythopirellula sp. | reverse complement strand
CGAGGCCCAGATGCCGGTTATTAAGCATTTCCACGGCAATTGCCATGTCTACGTCGATGCGTCGGCTGATTTGACGATGGCGCTTGATATCTTGGTGAATTCCAAGTGTCACCGCCTGGGGGTATGCAACGCCGCCGAGTCGTTGCTGGTGCATACCGATATTGCCGGAAAGTTTTTACCTTTGGCCGCCCCCGCCCTCGGAAAACACAATGTCGAAATCCGCGGTGACGAGCGGACTTGCGAGCTGGTGGACACGGCTGTTCCCGCGAGTGAGGAGGATTACGCCACCGAATATTTGGCGGCGATTATTTCGGCCTGCGTGGTGAATTCGGTTGAAGACGCCATTATGCACATCAACCGCTATGGTTCGGGACATACCGACACGATTGTGACCAACGATTTGCCTGCTGCCGAGAAATTCACGGCCGAAATCGATAGTGCGGCCGTGATGGTGAATGCCAGCACGCGTTTCAACGACGGGGGAGAATTCGGGCTTGGCGCGGAAATCGGCATCAGCACCGACAAGTTCCACGCCCGAGGGCCTTGCGGCATCGAAGAACTCACGAGCTACAAATATGTGGTTTACGGACACGGACAAGTCCGAAAGTAAAGCACATCACATCACGCGCAATGGAGTGCGACATGGGTGGCGACGTCTTAAGTCAAGCGGAAGTCGAGAACCTGCTCAGCGCCTTGGAAGGCGAGCCTGAAGAGCGGCAATCCGTCAGTTCACCGCTACGTCCCAAGGAAAAGGTGACGATCTACGACTTCAAGCGCCCCGAACGCGTCGGCAAGGAGCAGATGCGCGCCCTTCAGACGATGCACGAGGGATTCGGACGCAACTTCGGCGCGGCGCTTTCCGCACTGTTGCGCAACATCGTCGAGGTGAAACTTACCAGCGTCGATCAGCTCACATACAGCGAGTTCGTGTTCAGTTTAGAAAACCCCACATGCTTCAATCTGATCAATGCATCGCCGCTGGAAGGACAATTGATTCTCGACATCAACCCGTCGATTTTGTTCCCCATCATTGACCGCCTGCTGGGGGGGAGCACCATGTCGACCACGGCCGTTCGTCGGCCCCTCACCGAGATCGAACTGCGGCTCGTCTCGCGGATCACAAGTCTGTTTCTCTCTGAAATGCAGCATACGTGGGAGAACGTGCTCAAATTCGAATTGTCGGTCGACCGTGTGGAGAGCAACCCCCAGCTGGTGCAAATCATCCCCGCCAATGAAGTGGTCGTGGTGATCAGCTTCGAGCTGACGGTGGGCGAAACCCGCGGCATGATCAACCTGTGCATCCCCTTCAATTCCATTGAACGGATCAGCCACAAGCTAACCTCCAATAGCTGGGTCAGTTACAGCAAGCGTCCGCCCACGCCCGAGTCGATCCAAATGCTCAGTGACCGCATTGCCGAGGCCCCCGTCGAAGTGGTCGTGGAACTGGCTGAGACAACGATTTCCACGGCCGATTTGATCAACCTCCGGGTAGGGGATATCATCGCAACGGAAAAGGACATGGCCGAGCCGTTGGTCGTGTCCATCGAGGGAAAACCCAAGTATTTCGCGAAGCCGGGGCAGTACAAAGGCCGCAAAGCGATTGAGGTTCTTGGCCCTTGCGAAGAGCACCACCTGCAATTCGCGGCCAAAAACGCAGCCAGCCAAGCCAAGAATGCCGGCTAAACGTGATACGGCAGACCCTCTTGTGACCAACATTCTGAGCGCCGATCAATTGACACGGCAGGGTATTCCCGGGGAGAATGAGAATTAGTGGGCAGCACCTTTTCATTATCTTAT
>JBGTEU010000126.1:0-2606 GCA_041747595.1 Bythopirellula sp. | reverse complement strand
CCTGGCGACCACGGCCGAGGGAAAGAACACCACCCCCGTGGCGTGGGATTGCAACTGCCTCGAAGAAGTCTGCGGGGCCTGCACGATGCTCATCAACGGCCGCACGCGGCAATCGTGCTCGGCTCTGGTGGATCGGCTGCTCGAAGAAAACCCCGCGGGATTTGAACTGCGGCCGATGAGCAAATTCCCCGTGATGCGCGATTTAGTCGTTGACCGTAGCCGGATGTTTCGTACCCTCGAGAAAGTGAAGGCATGGATTCCCGTGGACGGTTATGGTGACCGTGGACCTGGTCCCCGCGAATCGCAAGCCAGCCAGGAAATGCGCTACCCACTTTCGGAGTGCATGACCTGTGGTTGCTGCCTGGAAGCGTGCCCGCAATTCGGCAAGGTCGAAGTGACGAAACACTTCGATGAAACCGACCAGGAATTTGAGGCACGCAAAAATGAAGCATACGACGAGGGGTTCATCGGGGCCGCCGCGATAAGCCAGGCGATGCTATTCAACGCACATCCCACGGGGGCAATGAACGCCAACGAACGGCTCGACGCCCTCAAGGCGCCTGGCGGTTTGCAGGTCTGCGGCAACGCCCAGAACTGCGTGGCGGTTTGTCCTAAGAGCATCCCCTTAACCCGCGAGATCGCCCGCGCGGGACGGCAGCTCACGTGGTATATGTTCAAGCGGTGGTTTGATCGGTAAGCCGCGAGCGGCTCTTTACAGCCGCCCCGTTTGTCGCGTCTGGGCCGTGGCCGCCGACGACAAAAATTCCCGCGCCACCTCGGGTCGTAGGCGGTTGTAGTAGTTCAACCGATTGAGCCACTGGGTTACTTCTTGCTGCGACGGCTGGCGATTGGTCACGAGCAAAAACATCCGGCGGATGTATTCGGTGTCGTTCGCATTCGACTGGTAGTAAAATTCAGGCGTGCTAAGGATTTGCAACTGCGCGTCGGCCAAAGTGCCGCCACGGTCCAGATGGGCTTCCCACACGTAAAGTTCCTGGGCACGCGGCTCGCGACCCAGATATTGCCGGAACCATTGCGAAATCTGGGCGATCTGATCCTGGCGATTGGGAAGAGTTGTCCCCGCGGGGAAACCGGTGGTCGATTCCACCAAGAGCTGCACGTTGTTGGTGGGCCGATTGCCGAGCACGGGGACGTCCGTCCTCATGCTGTAGATTTCGCGACCTTGGGCCGTAATGTTGGCGTGGAGAGTGTAAGTGCGGCGGGCGTCGACCTGAGTCGGATCGTAGTCGAGCGAGAATTGAATCGGTACCGAACGAATTCCCGTGATCGTCTGCCGGGCGATGGTTATGGGGCGAATGTCGTTGCGAACGACTTCGCGTAGCTCAACCGTGGCGACGGCATCGCGGGGCAGGGCCGCGCGGTCGCGGTAAGTGATCGTCCCGGTGATTGCCTCCTTGCGGCCGTCGAGTTTGATCGGCAGATTCATCAACCGGCCGTTGCGATTGTCTTGCACGAGCACGCGAACCCAGCCATTTGGGTCGGCATGGCGCTCAAATTCCTGGCCTACGTCAAACAGCGCGCCGTTCACGTAGCCCACTTGATAGCCGTGGACTGAAATGATGCGGTCGTTCACTTCGAGACCGGCGCGTTGGGCCGCGGAACCACTCACGACCTCCTTCACAACGACGCCCGTGTCAGTGTCCTCGGGAAAAATCCCCAGCCGCCATTGTTGAGCGGTTTGGTTATAGGGCGTGGGCGAATAGTTCGGATCCAGCGGCGTCGAAAGCCGTGGATCGAAGGATTGCCGTGTGGGATCGCTCCACGAGGGTTGCACCGCGCCACGATTGCGATCGCTGTTGGAATCGGGGAGCGCCGATCCGTAGCCATAGGCTGGATCATTCAGGACATTGGTCGAAGGGCTCGCCCAATTGGGGGCCCCGCTTGATTGGCTCGAAGCGCGGCTGGCATCCACCGCGCTGGCCGCCTCAGCGATGAACAGGCCTAGAACGAAGCAACTTGCCAATCCGACGAGTTGTGAGAGCTTCATGGATTTTTTCCAAGAGTATGGTTTGTGATTTCGTTTCACGAAGTAATTGATTAACGCGAGAGACCCAGGCCCACGGCATCAAGGGCCACGCGGGCAGGGCGCGCCGGGATCGCTTGGAAGCCGGCCTTGATCACGTCTTCTTGGCCCAATTGGCTGAAGACATATTTGAGGAATTCCCGCTCGATGGGCTCTAATTCCCCCTTAGGATCGTGCTTCACGACGAGTTGCAACCGCCGCACGAGCGGATAAAGCCCCTGATCAGCCTCCGGGGAATCGATGGAGACGAAGTCTTGTCCCTCGAACAGCGCGAGCGGCACCGGCTTCACGGCGCTCGTAGCATAAGACAATCCGCCGAAACCGATGGCCCCTTCGTCTTTGGCGACGGCGTCGACGATCTCGATATTTGATTTGTGCGAAACGACATCCTCGCGCATGGGGCTACCCAACATGACGGCTTCTTGCATAAACACCTGCGAGCCCGTATCGAAAGTACGGCCATGCACGGTGACCGGGAGCTTGGCCCACTTGCCGGTCAGACCTAGTTGCCCCCAAGTACGGCAAGGCTCTTTCGCACCGCGTTTGCATTCCGTGCCGAACA
>JBGTEU010000125.1:0-13030 GCA_041747595.1 Bythopirellula sp. | reverse complement strand
GTGCGGTACGACCTGGCCGAGCGACAGAATCAGATCGTGCCCCCCTTCCCAAATCAATCGGTTGAGTTGGCAGGGCCACGGTTCGCCGTAGATTCCCTCGGTGACCTCGTTCACATAATCGGCGGGGACCTCGCCGATCGTTTCTACGTCGGTTCGCCAGTTGTGATAGCGAAAGAGGTCGTTGGGCACGCCAGGAAACATTTTCTCGCGTTGCCAGAGCGGCATCTCGAAATGCGTGCCGAGCGCGGGCAGCACGTCAACGAGCGCTTCGCGGTAGTATTGGTGGGTCAGGCAGGTGAGAAGCCCGGCACGGCTGTTGAAGCGGGTGAAATCGGGCGGCACCGCAATCACCCGTTTGCGTTGTCCCAACTGATCGAACACGCCAAACAGCGCCGTGCGAATCTCGTCGACGGATAGCTCGGTCGTGGGGGAACCTGCAGCGAAATACAACATGGCGGGCGGGTGAATGCGAGGGGGGAAATAGCCGCGACTCAACGAGTCGCCGGGTCTTTTTATCGTACTCGAAACTCGTTCCTTCGGCAGCGCGTCGCAGTGTGCTTGCTCGACAATCGCCTGATGCCGATAATTGAGGCATGCCGCCCTCAATCGAATCCCCTGCCCCGTTGCGCGAGCCGCATCTCTTGAAGTTTCGGCTGCGGCAGATGTTTTTGGCCGTGACGCTGCTGAGCCTCGTTTGTGCGCTCGTGGCAACGACCGAGGGACCCTGGCCGTGGGTGATCGTGCTCGGTGCCTTGATGGTGGCGGGCCACGTGTTGGGGAATCTCATTGGTATCCGGCTGCGGGACACTTCCGACGAGGTCGTCCGCTGGCGAAGTGCCGATCCACGCCAAGTGCCCGATCATCCCCACACGACCGCGGCAAGTGATTTGGCGAGCGTGGCGCTCCCCCCCGAAACCAATCTCGCCAACTTTGGCCGACTCGTGCGGGGGATGAAATGGTTTTTGCTGGGCGGTTTGTCGCTCGGCTTTGTGCTTGGCGGCGCTCTGCTCGCGCTCACGATCGGCCACCGCATCGGCTGGGCGGGCTGGGTGGTCGGCACAATTTCCGGCGCGGTACTGGGGACGTGGCTCGCCTTCCTTGCGGTGAGTTTCACAACCATTGCCCGCGATGCCCTGCGACAAGCGCACGGGCGGGAAGTGTAATAAGACAAAATCCCCCTTCCAATGTCAGGCACAAATAAAATGTCATTCCGAAAGGAGTTTTACGACTTGAGGACTCTGGCTTCAATCCGCGCGCGTTTTCCATGCGGGAAGATACGGCAAACCAGATCCCTCTGGTCGCGGCCAAGTCCAAACTAAAAACCGGCCCTCGGGATGACATTAATTTTGGGACGGACTATTAACCCTCCCCGGAGCACCGGGGAGGGGGATTTCTTTCCACTCCCAGTGCGGAAACATCGACCGGCGGGGTTTGTTCCAACATCAGTGACCGCATTACG
Organism: Bythopirellula sp.; assembly: GCA_041747595.1. GTDB lineage: Bacteria > Planctomycetota > Planctomycetia > Pirellulales > Lacipirellulaceae > Bythopirellula. Next base: position 11,571 of record JBGTEU010000125.1, on the reverse strand, counting down.
ACCGCCGTCGCGGGGGAAAGTTGAATGCCGGCGCGAAAATGCCCCGCCGCGATCCAGCCATTTTCGTAACGCGGCAATCGTCCCAAATAGGGCAAGTCATCCGCGGTCCCCGGTCGCAGGCCCGACCAGCTTTGTTCGAGTGTGAAATCGGCGAGGGCCGGGCAAAGCGTTCGCGCGAAATTCATGAGCGTGGTAAGACCTTCGACCGTGTTTTGCTTCTGGAAGCCGACCTCTTCCTGGGTCGAACCAACAAGCACCCGACCGTCGGGTCGTGGGGTGAGATAACGGGGCCCCGCGTTCACGATGCGTCGCAAGGTGTGGGGTGGGCCATTGAGCAGCAGGATTTGGCCGCGGATGGGACGAATCGGCAGTTCCAAACCGAGTCCCGTGGCAAGTGGGCCGGTCCAACAGCCGCTGGTGAGGCAGTAATTTCCAGCGGAAATAATACCCGTGCTGGTCACGGCTGCGGTGATTTTGTTCGCTTGCGTCTGCCAACCGAGGACTTGGCAACCGGCCCGCAGGGTGATGCCGCTTCGTAGGCAGGCGGCAACGAGGGCCTTCAAGTGCCAGGGGGGACGTAGTTGGGCCTCGTCGGGGAGCATCACCGTGCGGGATTGCGGCGCCAGGGCCGGTTCGAGATCCGCGATTGCGGCCGCATCGAGTTCGTGGTGAGCAATGCCCCCACGGGTCCACTCTTGCACGTTTTTCTCGAGCGCAGCGGAGCTTCCACTGGAAACGTAAAGTGCCCCCGTCGCCCGGTAACCGGTGTCGATTCCCGTGATTTCCGCGAGTCGGGCGTGCCAATCGGGGTGGAGTTGATGGCTGAAACCCTGCAATTGATCGTAGGCGGAGCAATGGGCCCAACGATCCGCACTTGGTCCCGGCGGCAACATCCCCGCGGCGGCCCACGAAGCCTCGCGGCCCATCTCCCCGCTATCGACCACGCAGACACGCGTACCCTGTTGGGCGAGCTCCCAGGCGAGGGAAAGGCCCATCACCCCCCCACCCACAAGCAATACGTCGTATGATTCGGCAAGTCTGGGCATTAGTAATGTTGTCTGTAATATCGGGCGGCTGGAAGCCACCACTACTCAACTCTTAACAAGCGCCGCAGCAGTAGGGGATCGACCTTCCCGCGGAAGCGAATCTTGCCGTCGATCTCGACCACTGGCACGCACGTGGTGAACTGCGCGCGGAGCGTCTCGTCGGCATCAATATTTTGAATCGTTGGTTGCAATCCGTGGCTGCGGAGCGTCTCGAGCGCCTCATCGCACAAGTGACAACCTGTTCGAGTGTAAAGAATTACGTTCATTGTCACTTAACAACCAAGACGTTTCGTGGTGATCAATATGTTGTGTTGCCGTTGCGATTGAGTAGGAAAACTTGAAAACGTCAAAATGGCGACTTTGGCAGCCTACCCAATTCCCCCGCCAACCCGACTGTCCACCCCCATTAGAGGGGGTAGGGCGTGATTCCTAAACCTTTATGGTTATTGATCTTACACCACTTGTTTGATCCCTCCGTAGCCGGCAAGGTATCCTAGAATAAGCTTCAAACAGGCCCACCCAGACTCTTTTGGGCCTCTGAAGGTCGAATCCCCCGCCTGCGACCTTCAAGAAGCTCTCCCCTTCGGGAGCCAGTACCGCAAAGTCCCCTTTGCAGAGGTTCCAACGATGAAAGCACGACGACCCACATTAGCCAAACGAACGACAACTCAACGAACCAACTATGGTAAGCGTGCCCCCATTGTACAGCCCAAGGCCGTTTGGTCTCAACGTGCGCGTGGGCTGCAACTGGCAGGTCGTGATGCCCGGGCGCCGTTCGCGCCCCCCGAGGATTGGCACGAACCGACGGAAAATGGCGCGGATTACCGCGTTATCGTGCAAGATCCCGGCGAAGGCTATGCCCACGTCGTCACCCCCGATCAAGTTCGTGAGCGACTATCCCAAGTGCCGCGGCATTTCTTGCGTGGCTTGGAAGTCGTGCAGTTCAGCCGGATGACCCGCAAGAAAATGAGCTTCCCCTGCTACGGCATGCAATGGGGAGCGACCCTTTATCTCTATCCGCTCGAAGAAACGCGGGAAGAAATCTTCCATGTCCCGCCCCGTCCCGAAATCGTGAACGTAGCCAAAATGTACGGCGGCCGTTGGGACAGGCCGGACGACTATTCCTGGCGGCTCACCTGGAGCCAGTCGGCGCTCGAGGATTTCTACCTCAACAACATTCTCATTCACGAACTTGGCCACTTGGTCGACGACCGCAACTCGAGCTACACCGACCGCGAGCGGTACGCCGAATGGTTCGCGATCGAGCACGGCTACCGAGCAAGCGGCGGCCGCGAAGCCCGGCGACGGCAGGTGACGCGGCGGCACCACGCAAAATAAGGCATCCCCAGGCGGGTCGGTCGGCGTAAGCCGGCTGTTCCTCTACGGGTCACTTGCGTCCGTGTGGCAGTTTCTCGCTCGCGCGGAGATGTGAATTGCAGAGTGATGCCCACGTCGGCCCAGATACCTTAGAAATGATAGCTCCGAGGGCATGCGACGCGATCATTGATGGTGCTCAATGGCAGCGCCGGGCCAGACGAAGGCCGGGTAGTCCAATAAGTGCAAGGCCCAATGTAGACATTGCCATGGCACTCGGTTCGGGAACAACATGGAAGCTCGTGCTACCCGAGGCCATCCCCGGCAGGACAGCCGTAATCGTATAATTGCCTGGCGCGAGCATACCCAGACTAATTGTGCCCTCCGGGAAGAAATAGCTGGGCAGAATTGGGTGACCTGGTGTCATCTCGAAAGGGTGATAGTTCAACGAGAAAAGTATTGAGGTACCGCTAATCTCGATATCGGTAGTCAATTTAGCGCCAACGTCTATTCCCAGACTTGGAATAGAATAGTTGAGCAGAGTGTCGTCATTTGTAGTAGGCCGTGCCGGTAAAACCGAGAGATAGATGGGGGAGTTAAAGGCATCCTGCCCCAAAGCTCCGTCCGTAGGCCCAACAAATGCCATCGCACCCAACAATACTTGCACCGCAAATGTCAAAATGTATCTATGCATAACTGCCTCACAATGCCGGGACTGAGTCGAAACGGCGGAATTTTCCCAAGGACGAAAAATAACGGCTCTATTTTAGAGGCCGAGCGGCTGAATTCTTGTCACGCATTTCCATAGAAAAAAATCAAATATTGTCATCACGCCGCCATACAGGCTTATTCCTTGCATTCCACAATTACATTCGCTCTGCACTGAATTCTGCCTTTGTCTGCTATTTACGTCCGTAATACTTCGTGATGAGTAGATCAGCATAACTGCGGTGAACGACTGGCGTCAAACTCCTTTCTTGGCTGGCCCGCAAGTGCTGCGGTTTGTTAGGCCGCAATGCCCATCGGATTCCGCTCGGCGTTTGATGAACTGACCGCGGCCTTGGAGCAACCGTCGCATGTACTGTTCCATGAATAAGTAGTCCACTACTTTCCCCAGCAGGCCAAGCGGCGACTGGAAGACCACTTCATCGGTCATGACCGTGTTGCCATTCTCCTCTGCGAAATGATGGTCGTGGGCGAACGCATGGAATGCGCCAGCAGTCATAACGTCGCGGAAGTATGTGGGCGGGGCAAATGCCGTAATCTTGGAGGTGAACCGTTGGCGCACGCCCAAATGGCGGCCCTTCCAGGTAACGGACTCGCCCAATTCGATTAACCCGGTCGTCCGACCGGCGATGGCGCGTTCACCGGTGGGAGCAAACGACTCGATATGGAAGTCGATGTCTCGCGCCAAGTCGAAACACCGCTCAATGGGGGCAGCAATCGTCGTCGAGATGCGGATCACGGCCATCGTGGTTTTTCCAAGGGTCGATCAATTGAATGCCTCGCGCTCAATAAACCGGTGGCTCGCGACGTTATTAACCCAAGTCCCCCCGGCGCAGCCGCGATCAGACTTGATCGCAGGTGTTCAATCCGAAACTCGTAGTGGTCAGTCTAACAAAAGATGAACCACTACTTGATAGCCGCAGACGGTTTCACTACGGGTCACTTCCGCCCGTATGGCATGCCCTCGCTGGTGTAGACGTGTTGATTGCTTGAAAGTCATGCCCACGTCGGCCCAGATCCCCTTAGAAATGATGGCTCCGGGGGCATGCCACCCTGCCGAGAAACGCGGATCAAAGTGGCAAATAAGCTACGATCCCGTTCCATTCGCCTTGCACTGTGCATGTGGCGATCAGCAGGAGCTCATCAATAGCGGCACCTACAGGGAATCGGTCGTTGATGACAAACATCCCGACCATGTTCTCACCCAACAGCGTTCGTTCATAGGCATGGTTAGGCATCGTAGCGCGATCATGCGTGATCACGATGCGATCGTTTTCGGCGGCCCAACGAAGAATGCTAGCATCGCTCGCCCCGGCGAGGCCAACATCTTGCACGCGAAGAATATCGAGAACTGGTTGCCGCAGTAACAGACCACGTACGATTTCACCATTGAAGTTCTCATCCGCCAGCAGGTGCAGCATGGCACATCCCTAGGCCTGTCGCTTTGCGAGTATCCGAGAACGGATGTCCGTGAGATCTGGCTGTTGGCTTTCGATCAGTTGCTGAATATCGCCAGCCTTTTGCTCGCGCCTGGCCATGTACTGCTCGACTTCGCCACGATGCCGCAAATAGTAGGCGATTACCGCGTACACATCTTCAAGAGTTAAAGTGGAATACAGCTGGACGATGGTCTCGGGAGTCGCCCCGTCTTGAAACGCCCGAATGACTAAGTCCAAGAGAACTTGCGACTCACCCACTCGCATCGCGCCAGAGGCATCCTCTTTGAGAGGCGGTGCTTCGGATTGAGTGACAAATCCCATGGCAGATTCTCCGGGTTGGCCCAAGACGGGCCCTGAAAACGAGCTTTACTTTAGCCCCATGTGCTGAGCATCGCTCATTAATCTCATTATACATCATTTCGGAGAGTAGGCCCCTAGTGTTCCGTCTATCGATTATTGTCATTCTGAGAGGAGCCACAACATCCCTGTGGGAAAACACGGCGACTCGAAGAATCTTGGTTCGCCCATCACACGTACCCGATGACCGGCACTCGTTTAACCCAGATCCTTTCCGCCTCCGGCGGCGACCCTGGGCGTGAAAAATCTCCGGTCACTAACGTTCACGGCTCGCCAGGCGTGGCCAAGTTTTCTTGTCGAAATTGGCCGCGCGATTTGGGATAATGGCGACACACTCCACCTCGGCATAAAATGCGTGGTGCATTTGCTGCTGCGCTTAGTTTCTGTATGCAGGTTTTCAGACGCTCAGAGTTGCCAGCTTGTCCCCTGAAAAACCTGTTGCCAACCTTGCCAACCTGGCAAAGCTGGTGGCCAAACAGGAGAAACAGGCCAAACAAGGCAAGCTGAACCACGGATTTTTTTTGCATTCGTTTATGCCATTGTGAAAGCGGGGGTTCGGCGAGCCGCGTTTGCCGAAGTCCGCAGTTACCTATTTTTCCTTGCTTCATGATCGCAATTTCGGTGATAATCAGGGCAAGATCGTTACCCTTCGCCCGAAGTAGGCGTAGATCGGGTAGAACGACCCTTCCTTGCTTCACGGCCATTATGAAACAAAAATCCGGTTTTACGCTGGTGGAACTGCTCACGGTGATTGCGATCATCGGCGTGTTGGTGAGCTTGTTGTTGCCGGCGGTCCAACGGGCACGCGAGTCGGCTCGCAGTACGCAGTGCAAATCGAATCTGCGGCAAATCGGCCTGGCGATGACTCGCTATCTCGACCAGCAAGGGGAACGGGGCAAGTTCCCCGAGACGGCGCGGCTTCCCCGCACTAACAATCCTGGCGAGCTGCCGTCGCTTTTTGACGTGTTGGCCCCTTATTGCGAAAATAACCGCGAGATTTTCCGTTGCCCGAGCGACTATTTTTTGCGGGACCCCAATGCGGAGGAGGATGCCGTCCCCTCAGCCGGCGACGCATTGTACGAAACCTGGTACGACCGCGAGGGTTTAAGCTATGAGTACCCCTCGCTGCGATTCGCGGGCAAGACGCGTCCCGAGGTGTTGGATACTCCCCGGGGAGTTTTGGGAACGAGTATCGTATGGGTGGTTTACGATTTTGATTCATTTCACGGCCCACCGGCCGAGAACGGTTCGCGGAACTACGCCTACCTCGACGGCCACGTCGATGCGATTGTCATACGCGAGTGAGGAGATTTCCAATGAACGATAAGCGAGTTCTTTACAGCGTCGGGGCGCTGCTCTTGTTGATCCTTGCCTTCCAGATGTGGTCGGGGGCCGAGGGTCCGAAATACAGCGATGACCCCGTCGTGGCGGAACTGGAAAAGGAGCGCGACGCGAATATCGGTAAATTCGAAAGCTTGCCCGAGGATCAGCGGCGTGCCCAGGGGCAGCAGTTTCGCGAAAAGATGCAGGGCCTGAGTCCCGAACAACAACAGGCCTTCTTCGAGAGCAGCATGCCGGTGTGGATGCCGATGATGGCCAAGCGGTTTGAAGAGGAATACGACAAACTCATGGCCATGACTCCCGAGGAGCGGCGTAAGGAACTCGACAAGCGGATCGACGGGATGGGCGGCCAAGGTCGACCGGGCGGTGGGCCAGGTCGAGGGGGCCGCCCGCCGGTGAGTCCCGAAAAGATGGATGAGATCGGCAAGAAAATGCTCGACTGGACGACGCCCGATCAGCGGTCGAAGTTTGAGAACGGCATGCGGATGATGAACGAACGACGCCAAGAACGCGGCTTGCCGGCGCTGCCCCCGTTCGGTGGCGGTGGGTTTTAGCAGTCGTCATCCCGCGCCGTATGCTGTCATTTCCCCCGTGCCGTATACCGTCATTCCCGCGCAGGCGGGAACCCAGATGGAGCGTATTACTGGATTCCCGCCTGCGCGGGAATGACGGGCACCACCAGCGGCAAGAAGCTTCCCGAGCGGAAGCCTTCGAGATCGATCGTCACATAGCGGAAACCAATTTCGCGCAAGCGTTCGGCGATCTTCAGGCGAAGCGAATCGTTCGCGAGCCGTGAGATTTCCGAGGGGGCAACTTCCAAGCGGGCGAGATCATCCTGATGGCAGCGGACTCGCACCGAGGAAAAACCCAACTCCTTGAGCAGCGCCTCCGCGGCATCGACCCGGGCGAGACGTTCGGGCGTGATTTCCAAGCCGTAAACCACGCGACTCGACAGACAGGGTGACGCGGGTTTGTCCCACACCTCCAGCCCCCAATCGAGCGCCAGTTGCCTCACGCCTTGCTTGCCAATTCCGCAGGCGACCAAGGGGCTCAAAACGTCGTGCTGTTTGGCTGCTTCGAGGCCCGGGCGGAAATCGCCAAGATCGTCGAGATTCGTGCCGTTGGCGATCTGCGAAAAGCCGAGCCGGCCGGCAAGTTCACGCATTTGGCTGTAAAGCTCGGTTTTGCAGTGCCAACAACGAGAGGGGGCGTTGGCCAGGTAGCCGGGGTCGTTGAGCTCGTCGGTGGCGAGTGTTTCGTGGCGAATGCCGATATCGTGGGCGATGCGGCGTGCGGTTTCCAGTTCCCCCGAGGCGAGACTCGCGCTCACGCCGGTCACGGCAACCGCACGTTCGCCCAGGGCCACGCAGGCCGCTTTGGCAACGACGGCGCTGTCCACGCCCCCCGAAAAAGCGACGAGGCAATTCGGAAGTTCAGCCAGAAAGGCCAACAGATTTTCCTGGTCACTCGAGAGAGTCATGCCATCGATCCTGGGGCCGCGCAAGAAAAAAGACACTGTGTTAACAAACGATCAAAGTTTTCTCAGTTTGCGCAAATTATTTAACAAGAGGTCGCGGAGGAAGCTGAGGACTTGAATTGCAAATTTTCAATTGTCAATTTGCAATTCTAACGCCCCGTGACGTCGCGGACCACGGGTTCGAGCACCTTGGTGTTGCGTTCAACGGCGAGAATAACCGTGCGTTGTTCGACACCGTCGCAGGAGCTGGCGACGATGGGAATCACTTGACGCAGTTCGGGCAATTTCAAGCGGGCCGAGAAGGTGCCGTCTTGGCGGATCTGCACGGGGGCCCCTTTGAGCGTCACGTGAGCGCTGCGACTTGTCGCGCCGTAGATGATGATTTCGGCGTCGATGGCCAAGGCCATGCTTTCTTCTTCGCGGAGAAACACCGCGGCGCCGTTGCCGTAGCGGGTGTTCATGGGTGAGCCGAGGGGACGACGCAGGCGTTCTTCAAGGAGTTCCTGCAGCTCGCGGCTGGTGCCTTGCGCCGAGTAACCGCCGCTCATCGCGTAAATCATGTCGGCATTTTGGGCGACGTCGGACCAATTCTCGTCCATCGCGGTGCTGGAGCCCGCGGGCGGTGTTTGTACCGAGTTGCTGCGCGCGAGCGCGTAAAATGTGCCGTCGGGGGACAAATAGCCAATTTCCATGCGGAAAGTACACGGAGGCTCGTTCACGTCGACGTACCAGTTGGAAACGCCGCCGTGAATGGTGATGTCCCGTTCGAGCTTCGAGGTCCCGGCTTCCATGATGCGATAAACACGCAAAGTCGGTTGTGCGCTGTGCCATCGTTGCCCCATCGCGGCCTGGGCACGATCGACGCTCCGTTGCGAGAGATCCCAGACGGCATGCAGCCAGTAGGGATCACGAACCATCACCACGAGACGATCTTCTTTGGGCTCGCTGTGGGTTTGCTTACTGGAGTGGGCCAGATTCTTGAGCGCCGCCAATTTCAGGTGCAATTGCTCCAGGTTACGCCGCACATGGGGAGGCGTTTCGCGTAGGACTTGAACTTTATTGAGCGAATGTCCGTTGGCAGTGGCTTTCTCGGGAAGACGCTGGAGTGTCCGTTGTCGGGCAATGGCCTCGAGCGCTTCGATCAACTCCACTTTTCTCATGGAGTGCCAACCGGCGACGCCATTCTGGCGAGCCATTTGTGCCAAGTCCTTCGCAGTGCGGGAGCGCAGAGCAGCGGCGGTCATGGGTTGGGAAGCCTCCAAGAAAAATTCAGAACGCAAAAACTCTCATAAGGAAACGCGGAGAGAACATCCGTGTGAGAGCCTGCCGATCAGAATCCGGGAGCGGGCGTCTGGCGAACCCCCCCCGTATTGCCTTGCGGAAGTAGTGCCCAGCGCTCCATACCGGACAAGAGTTGCAGAAACGTCGTCCTTGAGTACGAAGATTCGACATTTTCCGCAGATTCCATATTAACCTCAGATTCCCGCACATGCAAGAATTTGACATCCGAGAATTGCCGTAAAGCCTCTCCTTCTATTAACTTGTGTCGAATCGGCTATGGTTCCGTGTAGGTTGACCGCGATCAGGAAATCAGGCGATGTAACTTGTTAAATTAAATTTCCAGGATTTCTTATAACCTCCAGTGAATTAAGAGGTTGTGTTTACTGATGACAATTTGTGAAAAAATTCACGAATACCCCTTCGCGCCTTGCTAAGTCGAAATTAAATTAGGCAAGTCCGTAGAACGAGAGACTTTTGGGCAACTCGCCAGCGGTCCTTGGCTACGGGTGCGGTTCTTCACGCGCGGCTCCACAGGCACTTCCGATGTCATTGCGACCGTCTGCAGGTCCAGACGAGTCTGTAAGTCCAGACGAGAAGGACGCTGCCGATGGGCGTTCGGCCACTGCCAAGGCTGCCGAATGGTCGTCGCGGATTATGACCATCTCTTTGGAAATGGTTTTGCCGGGACTGGCGGGATACTGGTTGGATACGAAGTGGGGAACTTTGCCTTTGTTCCTGCTCACGGGGTTTGCGGTGGGAGGATACCTAGCATTTCTCCAACTGCGAGCGATTGCCCAATCGACGAAGAATCAGCCTTTAAAGAATCGATCGACGAAGAACGGTACGGACTCAGATTAATCATCCTCTAGAATTCATTCAGGCAATTAGAAAGTCTTCTGTGACGCAGCAATCGCCAAGTTGCCAACAATCGCCGAGTTGGTTCTCCAGCGGCGTGGAAAACGGCTTGGCTCCCTGCGCGATGATCTTAATTGTGAGTCTGCTGGGATTCACCCTCTTGTGTCTGCCATTGGCGATGTGGCTCGGCGGCAATAGCGTCGCGGCCTTGCTCGCCGCAAGCGGCGTTTGCATCACGCCCGGTCTGGCCGCCTTGGCGATTTCGCATCATTTTGCCGCGACGGGCCGACAGCTACCGGGAATGCTACTTGCCATGGGCTGCCGACTGCTGCCGCCGTTGGTGGTCTGTTTGTGGCTTGCCCTCAACAAATCAGCCGCTCAAAGCCAGGTGTTCGCGGGCTTTCTGATTATGGCTTACATGGTTTCGCTGGCCGTGGAAACATTTTTTTCCGTCCGTTGGATTTCCCCGCGGCAACAACTTTCACGGATTGATTGACGAGAAGTCGTGACATGGCCAATCCCCTCGCACCGAACGAACTCTTCGCGCACGTTGAAGACGCCACTTATTTCCATGTGCCGCGGATGTTCACCTCGCACGAGGCTCACGGCCATATTGCGATTCCGCAGCCGTTTAAGCTCGACAAGCCCCTGATCGAGATGCGCACCGGCAATGCCTTGATCGACAATACGATCAAGCCGATGGATTTCACCATCACTAAGTTCATGGTTTTGGAAGTGGTGATCGCGTTGATCATCAGCGCGCTGTTTATCACTTTGGCGGCCCGCATCAAAGGGGGCCAGCTGCCCAAAGGAAAGTTTTGGAATCTGCTGGAAGTCTTTTTGCTATATATCCGTGACAAAATCGCTCGGCCCTGCATTGGGCATCACGACGCCGACCGCTTCGTGCCTTACCTGTGGACGCTGTTTTTCTTCGTCCTTGGCTGCAACTTGATGGGGATGGTTCCCTGGATGGGTTCGCCGACCGCGGCGCTCGCCACGACGGCCACGTTGGCGTTCACGACTTTTCTGGTAGTGGTTGGATCAGGCTCGCAGCAACTGGGAGTCGTGGGCTTTTGGAAGGCCCAGGTCCCGCACATGGATCTGCCCAAGGCGATTGCGGTGTTCTTGATACCGCTGATCTTTGTCATCGAGATTCTGGGGCTGTTTATCAAGCACGGTGTGTTGGCCATTCGTCTGTTAGCGAACATGATGGCGGGGCACGTCGTGCTTTCGGTGCTTTTGGCTTTCATCGGTGCCAGTGCCGTGGCCGGACAATACATTTGGGGCGGCGTGACCCTGGCCAGCGTGCTGGGTGCGACGGCGCTGAGTTTATTGGAATTGTTCGTGGCCTTTTTGCAGGCTTACATTTTTACCTTTTTATCGGCCTTGTTTATCGGAGCGGCGGTGCATCCGCACTAAAGCATTGTGACAAGGCGACTACCCGTATTCGTTCCACAGTTTTGCTTAGTCGAAGGAGACATTAACGTGATCAAGTTGGCGAGAATGATGGTATTTTGTTGGATGCTGTTGCTGGTCGCCGCCCCGGCCATGGCTCAAGAGGTTGATGCAGCGCCGGCTGTTGTAGCCCCTGCTGGCATCAGCCTCAATCTGGGCGCCGCCTTCGGTGCCGGGCTGGTGATTATCGGTGCTGCTTTGGGAATTGGCCGCATCGGTGGTCAAGCAGTCGAAAGCATTTCGCGTCAGCCCGAGGCGGCTGGCAACATTCAAACCGCGA
>JBGTEU010000124.1:0-6199 GCA_041747595.1 Bythopirellula sp. | reverse complement strand
ACGGAAGTCATCTTTGCCCAAGGCATAAAACACGCTCGGCTCTCGTGCGATAATCGTCGCATTGCGGCGTTCGTCGGTGATGAGTGCCGCTTCCCCAAAATACTGGCCTTCTTTGAGCTCGGCGACCTTGCGGTCTTGAGTGCCGTCATTAATCAAAACGTCGACGCTCCCGGAGCGAATCAAGTAGAACTTGTCGCCAACGTCTCCTTGACGAATTACCACATCTCCGGTTTGCGATTCGTGGATCATCATTTGGTCGGCTACCTCGGCCAGCGTGTTGGGCGTGAGGTCCGAGAACAATGGGAAGCCCTTCAAGAAATCGCAGATAACCGCGGTTTCTCTGACCGCCACGTCCGACTTGATGCGACCATCAACCATGTTCACGATGCGGTCGGCCACGTCGAGAATACGGTTATCGTGCGTGACGATGATGATCGTGCAACCTTCATCGCGGGCGAGTTCCTGAAACAACGTCACCACCTCGCGGCCTGATTTTTCATCGAGCGCGGCGGTGGGTTCGTCGGCCAAAATCAACTTGGGCTTATGCACCAAGCCACGCGCGATTGCCACGCGTTGCTTTTGTCCGCCGGAAAGCGACTTCGGTTTGTAATGGATGCGTTCCCCCAGACCCAATCGCGTGAGTAAGGAAGTGATGCGACCCTCGGCAATCATCGGATCGAGCCCCACGAGTTCGGCCGCCATGTTGACGTTCTGATAGGCCGTGAGCGATTCAAACAAATTATGAGCTTGAAAAATGAAGCCCATTTCCTTGCGAAGGCGCACGATGAGATCGCGGTCAGCGCCGTTGAGCTCATTGCCAAGCACTCGCAAGCTTCCCTCTTGCACCGTGCGGAGCGTGCCAACGAGCGTAAGCAACGTTGTTTTTCCCGACCCCGACGGACCGGTCATGATGACGATCTCGCCACGGCGGACTTCGAGGTTGTTCTCGAACAGCGCTTGCTTGCGCGTTTCTCCCTCGCCAAAAAAATGGTTGAGAAGTTGCACCTGCACGGTCCGCGGCATCTGCATGCCGTTGCCGGAGAAGGCGCCGCTGGTCGCCGGAATAGTGGTTTGCGAATTCATTGTTATTTCTAATTATCAGAACAAATTGGCGGGATCAGCGGCAAGCAACTTACGCACCGCGAACATTCCCGAAGCCACACACATCGCCACGGTGGCAACAAAGACAAACAACAACCCGCTGACAGACATCACCATCAATAACCCTGTCTTGCCTGACAGCCATGAATAAAGTCCAGCGCTGACAATCGAGCCGGGAAGAAAACCGACGATTGCCAGGAGCACCGCTTCGGTGAGGATCAAGAGAATAAAGTATCGGGTCGTGTAACCCATCGCTTTGAGCGTGGCGAATTCGGCCATGTGATCGGCGATATCCGAATAAATGACTTGGTAGCAGATCACCATGCCGACAATGAAGCCGATCAGTTTCCCCGCGAGAAATATCGTACCGATCGGCGTGCTCTCGTCCCAAAAGCGGATTTCCTCGGAGCGAAACTGCGCGCGAGTGAACACGAAAACGTCTTTATCGAGCGTGCGTTCCAGAAAATCTCGAACGTCGGTGAGATCGGCATCGGGGAGCAACTGCACCACGCCGATGTCGATCACGCTCAGCGGATCGCCAAACCGTACGCGGTGGGGATAATAATCGGCGAAGTTTTCGGCACTCATCACGAGGTTCCCATCGTGAGCAAAGTCGGTTCCCAAATCAAACGTCCCGACGAGCGTCAACTTCTTCCCCGCAAGTTCGACGTATTGCTGAGCCAGCTCGGCGTCGCTATCCAGTGGAAAAGGGAACTTGCTCTGCTTGCTTTTTCTGTCGATCAGCGCGGACCCCTTCACGCGCAGGCGCTGCAATTGGTGATTGATGTCATACGAATCAAACACGGGATCGTCGAGATAAAATCCGATTGTCCGCAAAGGGTAACCACGATTTCCCAATCCGCCCTCGATTTTTCGCATGACTGACGTGGTGAGTTCGGTGTAGATCGGATACGCACCCTGCACGCCGGGGCACGAGCGGGCTTGATTGAGTCGCGACATGGGAAACCGCTTCTCGGCGGCGAGCGTGTATTTTGCCTTGCTCACCAGAAAAATATCTCCCTCGAGATCGTCGATCAATTTTGCCTGGCTGTCAAACAGGGCATTTTGAAAGCCCACCTGGGTGAACATCAAGAGCACGGCAAATGCGACGCCACAAATCGCCACCATAAGCCGCCGCACGTCGTGCGTCAGGTTCTTCCAGGCCAGCGGTGTTTTAAATGGTTTCATCAGTAAGCTATCAGAACAAATCGGCGGGATCCGCCTGATAAAGTTTACGCAGCGCGGCCATTCCGGATATCACGCACATCAAAACGGCCAGGGCGAGAACCGACACCATAATTCCAGGAGTCATAACCATCGGCATCCCGGAAAGGGCTTCCAGCAGCTGGTACAATCCGTAGGAAATGACGAGCGACGGGATGTAACCGACAATTGCCAATAGCACGGCCTGCATGAGTACCACTTGTGTGAGATACCGTGCGCTGTAACCCATCGCCTTGAGCGTGGCGTATTCGCCCATCATGTTGGCAATGTCGGTGGAGAGAACTTGATAGACAATTGCGACTCCTACGAACAACGCGACCCACACTCCCAATGCAAAGATTTGCCCCAGCGGTGTCTCGTGTACCCAACGATGCTCCTCGCGCTCGTTGACTTCGGCCCGTGTAAGGATTTCCACATTGCGATTTGAGTGCGTCGCGGGGTCCGAGGAAAACTCGTACTCGCTGCCCGCAATGCCATAGATTTCCTGCAATTGTCGGCGAACCGCTTCGGCATCCGCGCCGTCACGCAGCTTTACGAGTCCGAAGGTCACGTCGTCAATTGTTTGCCAGGGGCAGGCACGCACGTAGCCCTGCGGATTCGTCAGACAGGCCCCGTTGCTGGCCATGCCGGCCCCAAGTTCAAAAAGACCCACGATCTGCACGAGATTCGGGCCGAGCGCGGTTTCGACGCCGATATCGGCTTCACTGAATCGTCGGCCATTCTTCGGGCCGTAGTCGGGGGTCGATTTCACATCCACCAAGACATAGCGCGGATCGCTCAGCAGCTGGGCAACTTCATTGATGTTCTCGCGAGTAAAGGCGGGATCGTTCGGATCGGTTCCCATCGTGATGATTCCGCGCCACTGCCCAGCGCGATCTTCAGCGATCTCCATGGAGGTGTCTGCCAACGCCGGGGCCTGCCATTCACTAAGGCCCAAGTAGAACGATCTCGCATGGGTGACTTCGGAAAGCGACGCCGCTTGATGCACGCGGAATCGTGAGAAAGAACGGGCTTCGGTGAGATGCAAATACGCTGGCGAGCGGAGCATCAAATCGAACTCGAGAGCGTCGTAAATTTGGGTTGCGGTCTTGGTAATGCCGCCGAGAAAACCCAGCTGCATGAAAATCAGAATGACGGCAAATCCCACTCCCGCAATGCCGATGGCCGTGCGGACTTTGTTATAAACAAGGTTCTTCCATGCGAGGGGGGTTTTCATGGGTTCGCATTGGCGGTTGTTGCTGCCGGGGCGGGCTTGTCGAATTCCACCGTCACTTGCAGCCCCACCCGCTGCGAGGCCTCGGCAATCGCGGCGGGATCGTCGATGGCGACGCGGACTTCAACGACGCTGCGATCCGCGGGGGCGAGCGGGTTACGATTCGCCAAGCCGGGCGATCCAATCATGCCGCCGATTTGTTCGATGCGTCCCGTCATGCCACCGGTGCGTTCTTTGGTTTCGGGATTGATGCCGTCGGCAAAAGTACCCGAAAAAGCCGGACTGCGAATCACGGCGGCCTGTCCAATTTTCAAGTCCTTCACGTCGGCTTCGTAAACTTCAGCAACGCACACCATGCCGCTGAGATCGCCAAGCTGCATAATCGGCAATTGTGAAACGAATTCACCCGGCCGCAGGAAAACCTTGAGCACGGTCAGCGGGCCGCGGTCGTCGACGGATCCCGGCTCATGATCGGCAGCGATCCTGACCTCAAAAACATCCGCCAAGGAGTCGGGCGAAACATGCGGTGACAACAGCACCGAGCGCTTGAGCGTTTCTTGGGCAACGTCGATTTCCTGCGTGACCGCTTGTTCCTCGAATCCCTGCGAGAGTTGCTTAATTGTAAGATCTGCGACTTTGATATTCGCCTCGGCGGCGGTCACGGTCTTATCAGCGGCTTCCCTGGCCGACGCGTAGCTGTCGTTGGCAATGCGAAAATCGACGAGCGCCGTTTCCATTTCATTTTCACGCTTTTTGAGTTGATGCTCGGTGACCAACTCGGGGTCTTCGCCGCGCAGAGCTTCCAGGCGGG
The DNA here is from genome assembly GCA_041747595.1 of Bythopirellula sp. GTDB lineage: Bacteria > Planctomycetota > Planctomycetia > Pirellulales > Lacipirellulaceae > Bythopirellula. Next base: position 1,850 of record JBGTEU010000124.1, on the reverse strand, counting down.
CGTACTCTTCGACGGCAATGTGACTGGCCTTCTGCAACGCTTGCAGCTTGCCGGACTGCAGTTCAAGTTCAATGAGTTTTGCTCGTGCTTGGGCGACCGAAGCTTCAGCCTGCTTCTTCTGTGCGAGGGCAACTTGCAATTGATGCAACCGATTTTTCTCTGCGAGTTCTAGTTTCTTTCCAAGCGCCGCGAGTTGTGCTCTGCCGACGTTGTAGCTGGCTAGCAGTCCCAAAATGCCATTGGCGGGGACGCGCTGATTTTCCGCCACGTCGGGATCGAGTTCCACGAGCCTTTCACCGGGAATCGCGCTCACCGAGATGATCCCCGATGCGGGTTCCAGTTGACCCAACGCATAAATCGAACGTGGCCGTGATTGGGTCTCGCCGACGGATGTGCTCCCGGTTTTTTGATTGCAGCCGCTCGCGCACAAACTCACTAATACAGCGCAAGCCAAGAGCGGTCGCCAGTGGTTAGCGGTTTGCATGTGCATGAAGGGGGATTCAAAGGTCATGTTTGTCTGGAAACGGGCCACGGCGGACTCCTGCAAACGTACCGCGCTGGCATGAAAAGGGGCGGAAAATCTTGGCTAATCTGGTCAAGGGGGTAACCTCCACAATTGGCAGCCAGCGAGTTGCGTGTCAACCATTCTCCCCCGCGGGCCGTCGACGGACGGAGCTTTATGCCATTATAACCGCACCAAGCGGCAGAACCTGAAACGAGCCCCGCCGAGCTCACCCAAGATCACTACGCCCCGAACGAATAACTTGCCATGAGCCAAAAAGTGCTAACGGCAAATGGGAGCCATTTTGATAGACTCAGCCGCGGTAAGTTTGATTCTGAATGAGGAGCCACCATGCGTCGCGTTTTGACCTTTTTCTCGGGTGTAATCACGGGGGCGGCGGTCATATATTTCGCCATGAATTTCCACCTGATTCGTTCGAGGGACGGCTTTCATCTGATACCCAAGATGAACGCCCAACTGGCGACGACTTATGCCGACATTCGTGAGTTTAAGGTCGGCGACTGGGCGGAAAATGCGGGGATTGCCGCCGCTTTGGTGAACGCCAACCGCGGCGATCTGCTGGATGGCGCGCTGACCGACACCTTCAGCAACGGCATCGACCGACTGCTCAATCGCGAAACGCGCTAAGAGCGGTACGATCACTCCGACTGGTCGCAAATTGACCGGTCTGCAGCCGAGTCCCTGCGATTCTCGATGAAGGGATTAGAGAAGTCGTTTCTCTTTCAGCTTAGGAGCGCGGCGGAGCGGAACTCAAAAAAGTCCTCCCAGTCGCCAGCCAGCAACGCGAAGGGCTTAGCCGTGGAACTCAATCGCAACCAGTATTTTTTCCTGGGCGTTGTGATTTTGCTCGTCGGACTGCAACTCCGCATGGTGAGCAGCTATATTTTGACCGACGATGCAACGCGATATCTTGCCGAACGCACACAAAAGTCGCGCGCGGAAACTACGATGGTTTCCTTCACCAGCGACATGGGTGCGCTCCCTAACAAAGTGATCAACCCTCCGGAATGGCTCGGGTGGTGCTTGATGTCGGTGGGATCGGTACTAATTCTCCACAGCCTGGCGATGAAAAAACCGGGTAGCCCGTAAACAAGATGTGTGAGAATCGCTTCATGAAATCAACAATCACTCGAATCATTGTTTTGTTTGCGGCAGGCGTCTTGTTCGCCGGGGCGCGAGTCGCACTTAATGCCCAGGAAACTTCCACTGGTAACGTTCCCCGCGGCTACCGTTCCTCGTCAATGTTGCGTGAAGAATCAGAAGAAAATGCCAAGCGTCGCTTACGAGAAGGGACCGTGCTTGCCGACCAGGGGGGCCGGTTCCGCCC
>JBGTEU010000123.1:0-2483 GCA_041747595.1 Bythopirellula sp. | reverse complement strand
GAGGGGAGATCAGACATGATCCGTCGTACGATTTTAGCGGTAGCCGTGTTGGCTGCCGGCTCGCTGATGGCGAGCGACAATGCCCAGGCTGGTAATCCTTGCTGCTGTCCGCCGCCACCCTACGAGACCATGTTGTGCGTGAATCCGCCCTGCAGTTGCTGCAACACGTCGGTCTGCGTTTGCGTGCCGGGCTGCTGCACCGAAGCTCCCAGGGTTTGCTGGAAGCAAGGTCTCTTGGGTCGCCAAGTCGGCACCTACACCTGGCCCTGCTGTGGTCATGAGGTGCAGGTCGTCGTTACGCGCCGTGGTGACGTGAAGGTCCGCGGCTAAGCAATTGGTTGCCGAGACAAATCAACGAACGCCCAGGGATTGCAATCCCTGGGCGTTTTATTGCGGTTAGAAATTTTACTCCACCGGCTGCGGTTTATCTGGTCCGGGAAAATTTTCTGGAACTCCGATCGTCACTTCCCCCGTGGCGGCCCATTCGGTGCCGCGCAACAGCGTCGTTTGGAAGCCGACGCATTTCATCGAATAGTCGGCGTGACCCAGCACGGTATGAAACACCCGGCCCGCGCCGTAGGGAAGCACCATCATCATCGGCTCGTGCTTGCCTGTCCCTTCAAACTGCGGATCGCTGAAGGCAGTGGCCAGAATATGCATGTCCGTGGCGGGACCACGCAAGGTGTCGTAAAGTTCATCCTTGGTGTGCATCCAGACCGGGGGAAGGTCACGAGTGATCGGATGCTCGGTGTCACGCACTCGGACTTGGAACTCGTGCTGCGGGCCATGGTGGCCACCCGGGCCGGCCGTGGTGTTGCGTACTTCCTCGCCGGCTTCGTCAAGATAGACGTGTGGCCCCGAACGTTCGTTTCTTCCATACCAACCCCCGACACCGCACATGCGGCTGTATTCCGGCCAGTCGGGGAACGCATTGTTCGCCGCATGGACCGCGACGTAGCCATGTCCGTCCGCGATAAACTTTACGAAGTCCTCTTCGGTTTCGGCCGGCCAGCGTGGCCCCACATAGTTGCCGATCACGGCATCGTAGTCGGCAAACCGTGGACGGAAGTCACTGTTATCGACGGGTGCCGGCGCCGCGGACGTACTGGCCTTGTACCCTTCCGGGATCGGTACAGTCGCCACGTCGACTTCGAAACGGCCGCTCTTCTCCAGGATCTGCTTCATCAGCGGCGTGGTGACCTGCCAATGGTGGTAAGGATTGTGGCCATCGATGATCAGCACGCGTATTTTATCGGCGGCGATTACAGCGGAACCCCATTGAGCACTTAACGAAAACATCATAAGCGACACCATAAGACGCATCAGATTCTCCCGGAGCAGACGAGCGTGACAGCGAGACAAGCAGTGGCCATTATGTCTGAGAAGAATCATGTGAGCAATTGGCTAACCCCTCTCAAGCGATGTCAGCTGGACGCAGAGAGCGCGTTTACGCCCGCGGGTAAAAAGGTGACAATCGTCTCAGCCCGTCACTTTGCAAAGCCTTCCCCTGCGCCACGATGCCCCACCACAATCACTTTCGACATCAGCAGTACAATTCTGGTCCGTCAGCCGTGCCCCATGAAGTGCTGAGTTTGCCACGCAGGGCTGAGCCGACTGACGATGGTTACACCCAAGAATTGACCAGGGCCTGCGAACTTTTCGAGTCAGCCAATCTCTCAGCGGTTTACTTGGTCCATGGCACGTTTGTCGGTAACGACGTACTGGGGGGGTTCACCGAACTGCAGCGATTCTCGCCCTGGCTCGCCGAGTCATTGCGGCGGATGTGCAAAGGGATGGTGAATGCGATCATCGACGAGACGGGAAATTACACGCCGCGATTTGCCGAGACGTTTCAAGAGGGGCTATCCGCAGCCGCCGGACGCGAGATTCCCGTGCGGGTCTTCAATTGGTCGAGCCAAAACAATCACATCGGCCGGGCGGACGGCGCGATTCGCATGATCGCGAAATTAGCCGAAATTGCCGACGCGCACACGGAGGGGGAACTCGCCTCGCCGACCCCTCCACGGGTGATGCTGTGGGGACACAGCCACGGCGGGAATGTTTTGGCACTGGTGACCAATTTGCTTGCCGCGGAACGCGAGGTTCGGAGGCAGTTTTTCGATGCGGCCCGGTCGTTTTATACGGCGTGCTTCACCAAGGAAACCGATATGCCCGCTTGGCCGAAGGTCGAAGAACTGCTCGAGACCGATCACCCCGTGCGTCGGTTGCCGCTGGACGTCGTAACGTTCGGCACGCCGATTCGCTACGGATGGGATACCGGCGGGTACGGCAAGCTATTGCATTTTGTGAATCATCGCCCCTCGCGGCAGTTGCCCCTGCACCGTACCCGACATCCTTTACGTCCCTTGCATTTTCTCTCGGCGAAGCATGGGGATTACATTCACCAGATTGGCATCGCGGGGACTAATTGGATTCCGCTTCCCTTAGCGGTGCGAACGTTTCTGGCCGATCGCCGGCTGCAT
>JBGTEU010000122.1:0-3128 GCA_041747595.1 Bythopirellula sp. | reverse complement strand
TAGCCGGGTTCACCCGGGGCATCCTGCCGGAGGATGCGAACTTCAAAGGACGAAGGTTTGCCGGCGTGGCCGTTGTGTGCACTCATTGCAGATTCCGGATGTACAGAAGGGTAAGATAGCGAAAATTCTATGATAAAGAATTGCCCGATATTGACCAGTGCAGGCACTTTTTCGGGGAGAAGGTTGCCTCAACTCCTATCGTGGGCCCGCCATTGCAGGCTGGAAGCCTGCACCACGAAAGATCCTCACCGTTTGGCGAAATGGGTAAGAATTTGCATTTTCTTAGCGGAATATGCTCTAATCGGACCCAAGAGCAGGGTGAGCGGAGCGAATTCCACGCGGGTCGACATTCTGGTTGGCTCGCATGAAACCCATTTTAGAAAGGACATTGCGGGAAAGTTCGGCGAGCACCGACTTCAAAGAGGTGGTCTGCCATCAAGTGTTTCTGGCGGCGGAAAGCGAAGTGATCCCCTGCGGCCAAAAATCGTTGTGGCACACTCCGCGAAAATCGCGATCATGGGGTTTGCCCACGCGTAGGAACGCTTCGTGTTACAAACGGTTCAAGTTTTCGCAAGCTGCGCAAGTTTTTTACAGGAGAGCGCAGAGGCAGCAGAGTTGATATCCCTAATTTGCCTCTGCTGCCTCTGCTTCCTCCTGTTAAATGGATTTGGTTGCGCGCTGGGTAAGAACGCTCATGGAGAATCCGCCAAGGCACCTAGCCGTCCGCGCCCGAGGGTTTTGTCCAGCCGCTACGAAACGATTGAAGCCTTTGTTTCTAGGCCTTTACGGGTCTGAGCGTTCGACATCGAGCGAAGAAAGAAGTACGGAAATGACAAAATTGCTGGGATATTGTCACCTTGAAAACTGGGACACCCCGAGATTTGTAGGGCCGAGCGAATGTCGAGCCGGACAAAATAAATCATTTTGGCATTTTGGCGCGGTACTTAGGATTCGGGACAATATTCCCGCCCGAGCTTGCGCACGGATTCACCGACCACGTTTGGACTAATAGCAAACTGTGATATGAAACCAGCAACACGTAACGGCAGACCACCACCCGGCAAAAAATATCTGATCTGGCAGGTTCGAACCCATTCACAATTTTCGAAACAGAAAGAGGGTTTGTATGCACTCCACCTATTCATGTAAACAACTTCTCGGCTTCGCTGTGGCGGCGAACATTCTGTTCTCAACTTTTCAAGTGTCGGTGTCCCTGGCCGAAGATGCTAACGAGCAATCGCCCGCAACCGATGCCACGGAATTAACGGCCACTGAGGAAGATCAAGCGGAGAGTACGGTCGACGCTCCTGAAAACTCCCTGGGGCGACCGACGCACAAGCAAGTCAACACGATCAAAATCAACGTCGACGACCTCGCGGAAACCTCGCTCAAGTGTTTTTGTCTGTCCCCGACAGGCAATGCCTTGGCAGCCTGCGGCACGGGCCCCGGCGAGATTCGCGAATTCACGCCCACGGGTGAGTTCGTCACGAGTTGGGAAGTCGACGTCAAGCCGGAAGCGATCAACGTTGGTTCCGATGGCAACATATATGTCGCGGGGGCGGGAAAGCTCTTGAAGCTCACACCGGCGGGTGAAGTTCTCTTGGAACAAGCGGCACCCCACGTCGCCGCAATTACAGAGAACCCCGAGAAGATTCGCGAGGAAATCATCAATCAAACCAAGCGGATGCGAGAACAATTCGACGAGCAAATCAAGGTTTACAAAGACATGCTGGCCAAGATTGAAGCGAAGCCCGAGGAAGAGCGCTCGGAGGAAGAGAATCAGCAAGTCGGCATGTTCGAACAGGTGCTGAAGCAGTACGAGGAAATGAGCGAGCGATACGGCGCGGAAGAGCTCACCGAGGAAGAAATTGACGAGAAGGTTGCCGCGAGTATTGAGTACAAAACTCGAATCGCTTCGATTAGTGAAGCTGACGGTGAGATTTTCATCGCGACGGGATCAGCCGAGGGTTATGGCTACGACGTGTGGAAAATGGATTCCGAGTTTGCGAATGGGGAGGTCATCATCACCGAGCTGCGAGGTTGCTGCGGGCAGATGGACGTGCAGTGTTGCAAGAACGGCGTCTTTGTCGCCGAGAATTCGCGGCATCGTGTGTCGCGTTACGACACGGGTGGGACGATGGTCACATCTTGGGGAAAACAGGCCCGCGAAGGCTTGCACGGCTTCGGCAGTTGCTGCAACCCGATGAACGTCGCATTTGGCAGCGACGAATCGGTTTATACGGCGGAGTCCACCACCGGCCGCATCAAGAAGTTCACGCCCGAGGGAGAGTTGATCGCACTGATTGGTAAGGTCGATCTCGTGCCTGGCTGTAAGAAGGTAGCCATTGCCGTGGCCAAAGACGGCGGCAACGTCTTCATGTTGGACATCACGCGTAACGAGATTTTGGTGATGGACCGTCTCCAACCTGGAGAAACCGTCGCCTACAGCGAGAGCGAATCCGGAGGCTCAATCCTTGACGCCGTGAAGAAATCTCTTGGTTTTTAAGTTGCTTTGGTACTTTGTGAGTCAATAAGGGGGGATGATATGCGATCTTCACCTGCCGGTCGCCTTATCAAGAGCTTGTTTGGACTGACGCTGCTGATCGGTGCAATGACCACGTCGGCGTGCGTCGCCACGGCGGAGGAACCATTATCGCTGGTGGTGATGGATCCGCTCGCGGCACCGCTTTCGTGCCCCTGTGTCGAGGGTTATGCCCAGCGGCAGTATGAAAAGTTCGCGGCCGCTTTGGCGGAAAAACTCGGCCGTGAAGTGACGGTTACTTTTGCCGAGTCGCTGGAAAAAGCTCTGCAGCAGCCCGGTTGTTCGCGGATCGATATCGTGGTCGGTAAGGATTCGGTGGTGCGGGCTGATGCCATCAAGAAGAAACTCTCGCTGACGCCGATCGCGCAACTCACTGGCAAAGACGGCAAGACGACGCAAACAGGATTGATCGTCGTTCCTTCCGGTGACCCCGCCCAGAACGCAGGCGATCTGGCGGGCTATCGGGTGATCTTCGGTTCTCCGGTTTGCGAGGAGAAGTTTGCCGCGGCAAGAAATCTCATGTCTGAGGCAGGGGTCGACGTTCCCGGGGTCGAGGAATCAGAAACAAGCGAGGCCTGCAGCGACG
>JBGTEU010000121.1:0-7726 GCA_041747595.1 Bythopirellula sp. | reverse complement strand
GAGTTGTCGGCAGTCCAGGAATGAAAACCCCGATGAAACCCACGATCAGGAACAAGCTTGCCAGGAATAGGAAGACTATTTTTTTCAAACCTTCACACGACCCCCGAAAAACACTCGATTGGAATTCCAATCGAAACCACTTGCAGCTCGCCTAAGAATGCTTGCGCCTGGGGGGCCGTGAAACCCACCTTCGGTGCGTGGAATGTGCAGGTGACGTCGGCGCGCACGGTTGCCGACGAGGGCTCGCCCGTGTCGCAATTGAGTCCGCTCGGGAGGTCCACCGCCAGTTTTCGTGCCGCCTGCCGGTTGAGCCACTCGATGGCAGTGTGATAGGGCTCGCGGGGTTCGCCGATGGCCCCCGTGCCGAGCATGGCATCGACGATCCAGTCAGTACCCGCTCGGAGGGCGTCGAGGGCAGCCGACAAATCCTTCGCCGCATACAGATCGGCGATCGGCACTTGGATGGGGCGGAGTATTTCGAAATTGGTCTTGGCATCGCCCGTGAATTCGGCCCTCGGAGCGAGCAACACAACTTGCACGCGCACGCCGCGAATTCTCAAGTGCCGGGCGATCACAAAACCATCGCCGCCGTTGTTCCCCCGGCCACAGAGAATCAGCACACCATGGGGCTGGGGTTCCCGGCTCATGAGCACGTCGGCCACGCCCCGGCCGGCATTTTCCATCAGCACGATGCCGGGAATGCCGAGTTCCTGGATCGCGAGGCGATCCACGTCACGAGATTGTTCACGCGTGAGAGCTTTCATGCTCTCGATTGTAACGGGACAAGGTGCTTAGGGGAGTGCGAAATGAATACCAGTGATGACGCCCGTTTGGAACGCCGCAGCCCGCCAAGTGAATGGCAGGGCCTCGATGTAGTACGGCGCGCAACTTCCCGGTCGATAGTGACCGAGGGCGTAGATGCACTCGTTCGGCGTTTCGAGCCCCATCTTATAAGGCAGGATAGCGACCGAACCAAAGAAGTGTGCGCCCGACACGAGGGGCTGCGCGCACCGTGGCCAACTGTGACCGTAGCGTTCCAATTGCACATCCTCGAAATAGAGAGGCTTGTGGCACAGCGCCGAAGCTTTCCACGTGTAAGTAATTTCGGGCCAAACGCGGGGCTTCAGTTGGTCGTCGCCAATGGCACATTCGTAGGGATAATCTTCCCCGGCGGTCCCTTCAACGCGGATACTCAGATCGACGGTATTGATGTGGTCGGCCCTCAGCGCCGCGAGTTCTTCCTCACAGCTTTTTTGACTCTGCTCAAGTTCATCCGCCATTCGGGCGCCTTGTTCCTGCTGATAAGGCCGCAGGGTTTCGGGTTGCTGTCTTGGAGGCGTACGCAACTCGAAATTGAAATCACTTTCGGGACCTTGGCCTTGGTTGATTTGCGATTTATCGACAGCGTCTTCCAAAGGCTCGTCTTCGAGGGTTTCTTGTTCCGCTTCCTCGATCTCGGCAGGTTCTTCCATCTGTGCCTCGCGGCGTTCGATCTCGCGATCCAGGGCGGTTTCGATCTCGTCGAGATTTTGATTTTCTTCAAGGTCAGGAATTGTGTCGCCCGTCGGCTCGTCGAACGGATCGTTCGGTAGTTGCGCGAAACGGTCTTCGCCTTCAAACGGATCGACCGTGTTGAGCGGATTGGACAGCTCGCGCTTGGTAACGATGCTGCGGGTTTCACTCTCTTCGACCACCGCTTCTTCGAGTGGCGAATCCAACTCCGCGGCGAGCGCGTCGTCTTCTTCCCAAGCGGCGGCCATGACGGCCGACTCGCGCGACAGATCGCTGGGAGTTTCGAATTCGCTCGAACTTTCGCCAACCGACGAAACGCTCGCTGGTTCGACTGGCGCGGGGCGGCCCCATTGCAATTCGGCGGCAGAAAGCCAAGAGGCGCCGTTCAGGCCAACGCTTAAGGCGATGGCCACCGGGCCGATGAAGTTAATGCTCTTCCACGGACGAGAATTCCGCCGTGTAGTTTGGTGCTTCCTGCGTGATGGCAATATCATGGGGATGATTCTCCCGCACACTCGCCGGCGACACCTGGATGAAGCGTGCGTGGGTGCGTAGTTCCTCGATTGTTTTTGTACCGCAATAACCCATTCCCGCCCGCAAGCCCCCCACCAGTTGGTAGAGGTAGGGACTCAGCGAACCCTTGTACGGCACGCGGCCCTCGACTCCTTCGGGGACCAACTTGCCGTTGCTCGCGCTCGTGGCCGACTGGCGATAGCGCTCGCTCGAACCGTGAACCATCGCCCCCAGTGATCCCATGCCTCGATAGGCCTTGTAGGTGCGGCCCTTGAAGAGCACGCGTTCGCCGGGACTTTCGTCCAACCCCGCCAACAAGCCGCCCAACATCACGACGTGGGCACCCGCGGCGAGGGCTTTGGTAATATCTCCTGAAAAGCGTATGCCGCCGTCGGCGATGATGCGAACTTGCGATCCCATCGCCGCGCGAGCGACATTAATTATGGCTGTTATCTGTGGAACACCGATTCCCGAAATCACCCGCGTTGTGCAGATCGAACCGGGGCCGATTCCCACCTTCACGGCGTCGACGCCTGCTTTGATCAGGTCGCGGCAACCCTCGGCCGTCGCCACGTTGCCGGCGACGATTTCGATGTCCCACTTGCTTTTAAGTTGTTTGACTGTTTCGATGACGTTGGATGAATGCCCATGCGCGCTGTCGACGACGAGAAAATCGACGTCTTTCTCGATGAGGCTCGCGGCTCGATCGAAATCGAACACGCCGATCGCCGCACCGACGCGCAAGCGCCCTTGGGCATCTTTGCAGGCCTGAGGAAATCTGCGCATCATGTCGATGTCTTTGATGGTAATCAGGCCCGTCAGTCTGTTATCTTCGTCAACCAGCAAAAGTTTCTCGACCTTTTTTGCCATCAAAATCTTCTCAGCTTCCTCAAGCGTTACAGTCCCCTGTGCTGTCACCAAGGGTTCACCGGTCATCACTTCGGAGATCGGCAGGCTGTTGTCTTCGAGGAAACGCAGGTCGCGGCGGGTGAGAATGCCCACCAGTTTGCCTTTGTCTGTGATCGGAATACCCGAGACATTCGATTCGTCCATCGTTTGCCGTGCGGCGGCAACGCTAGCAGTGGGTGGCAAGGTGACGGGATCGACGATGATGCCGTTCGCCGAGCGTTTCACCTTGTCGACTTCTTCGGTTTGGCGCTCGATCGACATATTCTTGTGGATAACGCCGAGGCCCCCTTCCTGGGCGAGGGCGATGGCCATCTTGTTCTCGGTCACGGTGTCCATCGGCGAACTGAGAATTGGCAGTCGCAATTCGATCCGCTCGGTGAGTTGCGTGGTGACGTCCACTTCCGAAGGAACCACTGCGCTGTAGCGGGGTTCGATCAGCACGTCGTCGAATGTAAGAGCGGTGGCGGAGGGGAGTTTGTCCTGCATGGCGAGACTCCGGGGCTGAGAGTAATCCCGGATTATCGACGAGGAATGGCGAATTGGCAACCGGTGGCGGGCAAGTCGTTAGCCGCAAGGCGGAGGGAGTCGGAGACGAGCGCTCGTGACTGATTCATTCCCCACCCGGATAGCCCAGAGGCGCGACACCCACGTCATTCATAGGTTCAAGCTCGCCGCCGTCGTCTTTGCGGTTTCGGTACGCCGAGTAGATGAGCCAACCCTCGTCGGTCATCTTGAGCTTAAGCGGCTTGCCGTCGAAAGGGTCAAGCATCGCCGACGTCGACAGGTCGAGGTCATCAAGAGATTCTGCTTCGCGACCAGTTCCATCCTTGTAAGCCTGCAGCGAGTTGAGGATCCTCAAGCAACGTATCTCCGCAATCGTGCGGTGATACGCTTCGTGAGCAGCATTCAACGCTGGCGTATAGAGCTGGATCATCGTTGTGGAAATCGGCGTGGAATAAGATCGGTCGAACGGCTCTTGGATTTCGTATCGCGATTCGTGCCACGGCTTGGTCACAATGGGCAGCAACTCTTCGTACATACTCAGAATGTCGCCCTTCAAGATGCGTCCTTGCCAGGTCATGGGAAAGTGTGGGAACAGATCGCCACTGGTGTCCAGACTATATGCCCGCTCGGTCTTGAGGACGTTCACGAACCACATGGGATCATCATGGCCAGCAAGTTCTTGATCGACGAGCAGCCGCGTTTCGGGTGAAATCTCTCCAGAGCGCAGCACGCGGTTGAGGTCGCGCACTGCTACTCCTCGTAGGGCAAGGGCCACGAGTCCACTAACGAGCATCGGTTCCTGGTCGTACAGCCTCGCTAATTGCAGGGTGTTGATACCAATCTGCGCGGTGCGATCGTAATCTTCGTCAGCAATTGCGACCACCATCTGCCAGCCGGCAAAGCGGACTGCGTTTCGAACAAGTGTGTTTGCTGGCAACAGTTCATCCAAAAACTTGTGAGGATCAATCGAGAAGTCGTATGATGAAGCGTGGTAATTGCAGTTTGCGGCCTCCTCAATCGCGGATGGTATCTCGGGATACATCGCGAGGATGCTACGGATCATGTTGATCTGCTCGTCGGTCGGCTTGCTCGGTTTGAAGGCAGATTCAGAGTACGCAACGCCTTGTGGAGTCTTATCAAGAAATGTCACGAGGGCCTTGGTGAAGGCTTCCAATTGCGGCCGCACTTTTTCCAGCACCAACGCCGCGTTGTCGTCAGCAGGTACAGTGACTTTCAAATCTTTGATCGACGTTGGTTCTCCCGCCTCACGAAGGTTGGCCAGCCGGTTTTCGAGTCGATTGCTCGACCACCAGTTCACCACGCCATAAGCGATCAAGGCGACGGCCATCAATAGTACGAAACCGATTCCCATTCGTTTCCAAAATCGCTTGCTGGATAGGAACATAATTGTCTGCTTTCCTGGTGAGGTGGCGGGGCGCACATGCTGATGGCCGACGTGAGTGTCCACTTCTTCAGCGAGTCGATCGATTTCGACTTGTATAATAGTCTGGGAGCTCGCGCGAGCGGCCAACCCAAGCAGGTGCCGTAGTCGGTGATAAATGAATTGATTATGAAGTGCTGATTGGCTTTGCGTCGTAGCTATCGCCAGATGGAAGCATGAATTTAGTATTGTGAGACAGCGAATGACTAGAGGAGACATCCTTGGAGAGCGCGCTCGGCATGTAATGCTCGTAGTTGCGGTAATCTCGCTGGCTGGTTGTGGTGGAAGTGAGCGTCCGAAGACGATTCCCATCAGCGGCCGCGTGACGATTGACGGGGAGCCGCCGGGTGAATATGCCAAGCTGTTCTTTACGCCCACTCAAGCTGCCTCTGGATATAACAAGCGTCCTGCCACTGGCACGTTCACTCCGGAAGGAACGTACCGCGTGATGAGTTGGGAGCCGGACGACGGGCTCGTACCCGGCCACTATACCGTGAACGTTATGCCTAACGAGACGACAAAAATCCCGCCCAAATACCAGGAAAGCAACACCAGCGGCCTGGAAGTGGACGTGCCCGTCGATAAGGGCCCGATTGAGTATAATATCGAGATACGCACGGAGTGACGGGCAGCAGGCGTGTCATCCTGAGGGAAGGCTCGCCGACCGAGGGTTCTAGGTTCTACCGTCATACGCAACAGACGACGTTGCAAGTGAGGAACCAAGATTCTGCGGTCACGGAAGATCGCCTCGGAATAATAATCTTCCTTTGAAGAGGCATTCGATGACGAAACTCTGCTTGTCGTGTCTAGCGCTACTTTTATTCGCGGCCCCCGCCGTAGCGCAGACTTTCTCGGGCCGCAATCTCTCCCACCGCTCCAGCGGCAGCGGCTCAGGGAACTGGACGCTCAGCGAGAATGGCTATGTTGGCACATACTTTACCCTGGCCGCCCCGGGTTCGGTGACCCTTACCGCAAATGCTTCCGGTTCAACAAACGACGCCATTTTGCCGCGCATGAACCTAGTCGTGGCCGATACGAAAATCGGTTTCGATGTCCCCTTCGGATTCAATAGCTACCAGCATACGTTCGACTTGCCGGCGGGGACATATTTCGTTCGCACGGAGTTCAACAACGACGTGCCCACAGCCAACCGGCAGTTGACCGTTGGCAACTTGACCATTTCCGGCGCCACATCGGTCAGCAATACCCCAAGCACCTCCACCAATAACGCCAATGCCCTGGCGGCGGCCGATACGTATATCGAAAACTATCGCAAGGGACCTGCCACGGTGGAGCTCTTAGGTGCTGCGCCGGGAACACCAGTCCACGTCAAGTTGAAACGTCACGATTTTCGCTTTGGGACCGCCGTGGGCGGCCTATACGTGGGAGGTGGGGGCGGTCAGTACGACGTCAATACCTATCTCAATAATTCAAACTACTCCAACTTTCTGGTAGATAACTTCAACACAATTACTCAGGGGAATGCCGGCAAATGGGCGTATAACGAAGAAACCCGCGATGTTGTCACGATGCAAGCCGTCGACCGCATACTTCAGTATGCCGAGGACAACAACCTCGACGTGCGCTTGCACAACATGCTGTGGGGAGACAGTCAGCAGCCTAACTGGGTTATCAACATGGCTAATAATCCCACGGCCATCGATCCCGTCAGCGGGCTGCCAAATGCCCAGGCCCTGCGCGAGGAGATCAGCGAACGAATTGATTATTATGTAGGCAACAACGATGGGAACCCCAGCAACGACCGCGCGAGGCGTTACCATGAAATGGACCTCATGAATGAGCACTCGCACCAGCCCAAGTACTGGAATATTTACGGCGCCGACGGAGTCGCGGAAATCTTCAATGAAACCGCGGCGGCCGTGGCGGGGGCGAATTCGAACGCCAAACTGTATCTGAACGAATACAATGTCTTCGCCTGGGGCGACTCCTACGCCAACTGGTACCGCCGAGACGTGGAAGAGATTGTCAACCAAGGCGGCGCGATTGGGGGCATTGGGATTCAGTATTATCCTTCCGCCACTACTCATAACGCGGCTGTCCACAGCCCTGCCCGAATGAATCGGATCCTGCAAGGGCTTTCCGTAACCGGCCTCGATATCTCGCTGACGGAATTCGGAGTATCGACCGCTGACGGCACCACCCTGCAAAATGCGGCCACTTATCTCGAAGATACGATGCGGCTGGTGTTTGGCACCGCCAATGCGACCACTTTCATGATGTGGGGATTTTGGGCCAACGACGTTTGGGACCAAGCGCCGCTGGCTGCACTGATGGACGCGAACTGGAATCCCACATTGCCGGGAATCACCTTTAACGCCTTGATGAGCCAATGGGATACCGAAATCACGCTTCCCGTCGGCTCCGATGGCAAGATCGATTTCACCGGTTTCTTTGGCGATTACGAAATCTCCGTGGGTGACGAGGTGTTCGACCTGAGTCTCACCAAGGGAATCGATACTTACAGCCTTTTAGTCGCCATCCCAGGCGATTTTGATGGCGACTTCGACGTCGATGCAACGGACCTCGCCATCTGGCAGACTGGCTATGGCGTCGACGCCTCGGGCGACGCCAATTTCGACGGCGTCACCGACGGCCGCGACTTTCTGATTTGGCAGCGGAACTACAACCCGAACGGAGTACTGGCCGCAACGCTGGCCGTGCCCGAGCCAATCGCATCCGTTCCGTTAATCCTTGGTGTTCTATTGCTGTTTATGCAGCGATTGAACAACATCTTCATTCGGTTTCGCGACCTCTGAAATCTCTATTCCCCCGGTAACTTGGCCGCGGCGGGGAGTGGCTCGATCTTTACGCCGCGGAGGCGAACGT